>NZ_JBHTRF010000085.1:0-29867 GCF_042796115.1 Kitasatospora sp. NPDC056446
GTTGTCGTGGGGGTTGTGGGGTGTAGGTGACACTGCGCTGTGTACGGGGGGGTGGGGCGCACCCGGTCCGTCCCGGGGCCCCCCCCCTCGGCGGTGCTGCGGTGGAACGGTGCTGCGGTGCTGCGGTGCTGCGGTGCTGCCGTGGAGCGGTGGTGCGCTGCTAGATGACCAGGCTCAGCGGCATGATCAGCGCGATGGCGACGACCGAGATCACCGTCTCCATCACCGACCAGGACTTCAGCGTCTGCCCGACGCTCATCCCGAAGTACTCCTTCACCAGCCAGAAGCCGGCGTCGTTGACGTGCGAGAGGAACAGCGAGCCGGCGCCGATCGCGAGCACCAGCAGGGCCGCGTGGGTCGAGGACATGTTCGCGGCGAGCGGGGAGACGATGCCCGCCGCGGTGATCGTGGCGACCGTCGCCGAGCCGGTGGCCAGGCGGATCAGCACGGCGATCAGCCAGCCCAGCAGCAGCGCGGAGATGTGCCACTTGCCGGACCACTCGCTCACCGCGTTGCCGACGCCCACGTCGATCAGGGTCTGCTTGAAGCCGCCGCCCGCGCCGACGATGAACACGATGCCCGCGATCGGGCCGAGCGACTTGCCGACGGTGTCGGAGATCCGCGCCTTGTCGAAGCCCGCGGCCTTGCCGAGGGTCAGCATGGCGAGCAGGGTCGCGGCGAGCAGGGCGATCAGCGGGGAGCCGATGAAGTCGAACACCCGCTGGGCCGGGGCCTTCGGGTCGTCGATCACCACGTCGGCCAGCGCCTTGCCGAGCATCAGCACGACCGGCAGCAGGATGGTCGCCAGCACCGCGCCGAAGGACGGCGTGCGCTCGTGCTTGGCCGACTCCTCGGGGGCGGTGGCGGCCGGGACCTCCAGCGGGCCGACCCAGCGCTCGGCGACCCGGGCGAACAGCGGACCGGCGATGATCAGGGTCGGGACCGCGATCAGCAGGCCGAGCGCCAGGGTGATGCCGAGGTCGGCCTTGAGGGCGTCGACGGCCACCAGCGGACCCGGGTGCGGGGGCACCAGGCCGTGCAGCACCGACAGGCCGGCCAGGGCCGGGATGCCGACCCGCATCAGCGGCACGTTGCCGCGACGGGCGACCAGCAGCACGATCGGGATCAGCAGGACGACACCGACCTCGAAGAACAGCGGCAGTCCGAGCACGGCCGCGATCAGCGCCATCGCCCAGGGCAGCGCCTTGCTGCCCGTACGGGAGAGCACGGTGTCCGCGATGATGTTGGCGCCGCCGGAGTCGGCGAGCAGCTTGCCGAGCATCGCGCCGAGGCCGATCAGCAGGCCGACGCTCGCCACGGTGGAGCCGAAGCCCGTGGAGAAGCTGCTGAGCAGCTTGTCGAAGGGGGCGCCCGCGACGGCGGCCAGCAGGCCGGAGCCGAGCGTGAGGGCGAGGAACGGGTGCAGCTTCAGCTTGGTGATCAGTACGACGATCGCACCGATACTGAGCAGCACCGCGATGAGCAGCTGGGAGTCGCTGCTCGTGTGCGGCAGGGCCGGTGGGGCGGCCGCCAGCAGAGTGGGGGCAAGGCTCACGCGAGGTCTCCATTGACGGGCCGAAGCAGTGCCGCGGCCATCTCGACGAGTTCTTCGGGGGACGGGCCCACGTCCAGGACGGCGCCGCGCTCGTCCGCTCCCAGGGGTTCCAGGGCGGCGTACTGCGAGTCGAGCAGCGACGACGGCATGAAGTGGCCGGTGCGGTGGCTGAGCCGGTCCTCGACCAGCTCGTGGCCACCGCTGAGGTGCAGGAAGAAGGCGCCCGGGCAGGCCGCGCGCAGGGTGTCGCGATAGCGGTGCTTCAACGCCGAGCAGGTGACCACGCCGCCGGTGCCGTCCTCGGCCCGGTCCCTGAGCCAGGCGCCCAGGGACCGCAGCCAGGGGGCGCGGTCCTCGTCGTCCAGCGGGATGCCGGCCGACATCTTGGCGATGTTGGCCGCCGGGTGGAAGTCGTCCGCCTCGGCGAAGGGGAGGTCGAGGCGGTCTGCCAGCAGGCGGGCCAGGGTGGTCTTGCCGACGCCCGAGACGCCCATCACCACGATGGTGAGGGGGGCCTGCGGGAGGTCGTGGTTCTCGACGTTGAGAGCCATGGGTGGTGCTCCTTCGTTGCCTGGCCGCCACTATCGCCTCAAAGATATGACGTATTCAAGTGGCGGAAACCAAATCGTCATACTTTTAAGGTGTGGTCTGGATCGCAGGCGCCCCGGCCCGGCCGCACGGCGGGACGGACACCCCCGGGGCGGGGGTACGGACCCTCCCCGGACGGGGCCCGGACGCCGGGGCGGGGGTGAGCGCTCCCCGGGCGGGCGTCTACGCTGGGCGGATGGAGATCCAGGGGCTGCCCGGGCGGCTGCTTGACGAGCTCGGCCCGGCGATCGCGTCCGGCGAGATTCCCGAAGGCTCGGTCCTGCGCGGAGAACAGCTGGAGGAGCGGTTCGGGGTGTCCCGGACGGTGGTCCGGGAGGCGGTGCGGATCCTGGAGGGGATGCGCCTGGTGGCCTCCCGCCGGCGGGTCGGGATCACCGTGCAGCCCAAGTCCGTCTGGGACGTCTTCGACCCGATGGTGATCCGCTGGCGCCTCGCCGGATCGGACCGCCCCGCGCAACTGCGCTCGCTCGGCTCCCTGCGGATGGCCGTCGAACCGGCCGCCGCGGCGCTCGCCGCGGTCCACGCCACCGATGACGAACGGCGCGAACTCAGCGCACTGGCAGTGGAGTTGACGGTCTCCGCACGCGAGGCCGACCTGACCACCTTCCTCGGACACGACATCGCCTTCCACGCCCTGGTGCTGCGCGCCTCCGGCAACGAGATGTTCGCCCACCTCGGCGACACCGTGGGAGCGGTGCTCACCGGACGCACCGAGTACCATCTGATGCCCCATCAGCCCGAGCCGTACGCGATCCGGCTGCACCGCGAGGTCGCCGACGCGATCTGCTCGGGGCACGCCGACGAGGCCGAGCAGGCGATGAAGACGATCGTGACCGGGGCCCTGGAGGAGCTCAACCACCAGTTGGGCTGACCCTCCGGGCAGCCGGGGCCGCCATGGCCGCGGTTGTGAGGAAGGCTGCCCGGATGACACGGTTTGGCGGCAGTTCGGTGGATTCGGACGCATAGTCCTGGTTCGACGGGGCAGAGTGAGCCGAGGGGGGCGCGTTTCGTGTGCGCCCGTTCCGTGTCCACTGCCGAATCCGCGCCTGGGGGTCGCCCGATGCCCGTGCCACGCCGTCGCCGCCGGCGCCGCCTTCCCGACGAGGTGCGCGCCGCCGCAGTCCGGGCGGTGCTCTCGCTCGCCTTCACCCTGGTGGGCGTGGTCGTCGCGACACTGGCCTCGTACGCGGGCAGCTGGATGCTGACGCCCGCGCTGATGGCCATGGGGCTCGGGGTGTTCGGCACCATGTGGTGCCTGCTGGAGATCCTGATCTCCCGTCAGGTCGCCGCCCAGCGGACCCGGGCGCCGGACTCCGCGCACCCGATGACGGGCAGCCGGGCACCCACCGCGCCGCCGCCGGGCGCCGGGCCGCTCCCCCCACCGCTCCCCCGGCCCGGCTCCTCTGTCTACCAGCAGCCGTACGAGCAGCGGTACGACCGGCCGTACGAGCAGCCGCCGTACCAACCGCAGCAGCAACAGCCGTACCAGCAGCCGTACCAACAGCCGCAGCAGCAACCGCCGCGTCAGCCCTGGGCGCCGGCCCCGCGGCCGTGACCCGGCGCGCGCCGGCCGTGCCCCGGCTCGGGCCCTAGTCCACCGGGACGGCCCGGTAGTGGGTGGTGACCCGGCCTTCGTCGTCCAGGAGGTGGAAGGCGAGCATCGGCGGGTGGTCGAAGGAGATGCCGCGTCCGCCCTCACAGGGCAGGGTCACGGTGGAGACCACCCCGGGCGCGACCAGCACCGGCAGGCCCGCGAAGGTGGTCGCCGCGGCCGTGTGCGCGTGGCCGCAGAGCAGGGCGGCGACCCGGGGGTGGCGGCGCAGCACCTCGGCCAGGCCGGCCTCGCCGAACTGGCGGATCCCGTCGACCATCGGCATGTGCAGTTCGACGGGCGGGTGGTGGAAGGCCACCAGGGCGGGCAACCCGGCGCGCCCGTCGGCGAGTCGGGCGTCCAGCCAGTCCAGGGTCTCCCCGTCCAGCAGGCCGTCGTCCCGCCCGGGTATCGAGGAGTCGAGCATCAGCACGTCGGCGCCGGGGAGCCGGTGCTCCCGGTTGACCGGGCCCTCCCCCGGCGCCTCGCCGAGCAGCACCTCCCGGTACGGCGCCCGGCGGTCGTGGTTACCGGGGCAGGTGAGCACCGGGTACCGGGAGGCCAGCACCCCGGCCACCTGCTCGTACTCCCCGGGCAGGCCGTGGTCGGCGAGGTCCCCGGTGACCAGCACCCCGTCCAGCGGGCCGGGCAGGGCGTCGAGGTACGCCATCACCCGCTCGGCCCGCCGCCGGGCGCGTTTGCCGCCGTCCCGGCCCTGGACCTGGCCGAGGTGGATGTCACTGAGGTGCGCGATCGTCAGCATGCCGGTCACGCTAGCCAGTTCACGCCTGGGCGGGAACCTCCGCAGGGCGCTTGAACATCCGGGTGGCGGTGATCTCGCCGTGGACGGCCGGGCCGTCCGGGTCCTGCGCGGCGGGCAGGCCCGGGCGCAGGTGCTCCTCGACGGAGATGTACTTGAGGCCGGCCCGCAGGTCGGCGTCGTTGCGCAGCCGGATCACCAGCGGGAACTCGGCGAGCGCGGTGGTGTCGAACAGGCCGGTGGTGTAGATGAGCTGGACGCCGAGCGCGTCGGCGACGGCACGCTGGAGCTCCAGCAGGTAGGTGGCGTTGGCGCGGCCGATCGGGTTGTCCAGGAAGAGCGTGCCGGCGTGCCGCAGCTGGGACTGGCCCCGGTCGTTGGCGCGCAGCGCGGCCATCGTGCAGTACAGCGCGATGGCGGCGGTGAGCAGCTGGCCGCCGGAGAAGACGTCGGACATCTGGCCGACGCTGACCCGCTCGGCGCGCAGCACCGCGTCCGGCTTGAGGATCTCGACGCTGACGCCCTTGGGGCCGATCGCGGCGGCGACGCCCCGCAGCAGCAGCGACATGCCGTCACGGCGCAGGTCGCTGTTCTTCCTGACGGCGGCGCGGGTGGCCTCGTCGATGACCTCGCCGAGGCGCTCGACCAGCGTGGCGTGGTCCGGGTCCTCGAAGCGGATCCGGAGGAACTCCTGTCCCGACCACTCCCCGAGGCCCTCGGGCAGCCGGGAGAGGCGCTGGGCGGCCCGCAGGGTGGTGAGGGAGGACTCCACCAGGCCGCGCAGCCGGTCCACGATCGAGCCGCGGTTCTTCTCCAGCTGGGTGAGCTCGTCGGTGAGCACCCGCAGCCGGGGCGCGAAGGCGGTGGCCCAGGCGGCGGCGTGCTCGGGCAGCGCCGAGGCGGGCAGCTCGCGGATCTGCTGGCGGGCTGGGGTCCGGACGGCCTCGTAGCGGGCGGCGTTGGCGTGCCGGACGAGGGCGTCCGAGGCGTCGCGGACGGCGAGTTCGGCCGAGGACAGCTCGCCGGCCGCGGTGCGCAGGCCGCGGCGGGCCTCGGCGGCGCCGGTCCGGGCGTCGGCGAGCGAGCCCAGGTACGGGTCGACGGACTCCTCCGGGTCCTCCTGGTGGTCGCGCAGGCCGTCGCGGAGCTGGACGGCCAGCTCGTCGAAGTCGGCGGCGGCGGACTGGGCGGTGTCGAAGGTGCGCTGCAGGTCGGCGTGTGCGGTGCGGGCGGTGTCCAGGGCCTCGCGGCGTTCGCCGAGCCGGCTGGTGGCGGTGCGCAGCAGGACCTGGGCGTGCTCCGGGTCGGTGGGGACGAGGTCCTCGGGCAGCTCGGTGTGCGCCTCGCCGTCGGCGGGGGCGGAGCGTTCGACCTCGCCGCGCAGGCGGCCGAGCTGCTCGCTGGCGGTGGCGGAGCGGGCCTCGATGGTGGCGACGAGTTCCTCGGCGCGGGCGGCGGCGGCCTGCCGGGCCGGGCCGTCGGCGCCGTCGGGGCTGCCGAGGAGTTCCTCGGCGCGGGTGCGCACCTTGTTGGTGAGGCGGTCGAGTTCGGTCGCGGCGGCGGCTTCGTCGCCCTCGGCTCGGGCCTGTTCGGCGCGCAGGTCGGCGCCGACGCCGACCTTCTCGTACAGCTGGGAGGCGGCGCGGTAGGCCTCGCGCAGGGCGGGCAGCGCGCCGGGGGCGGTGTCGGCGGGCTCGTCGGCCTGCTCGGCGGCGGGGATCTCGGCGCGTTCGGCGCGCAGCGCGCGGGCCGTACGGCGGGCGTCGTCGGCGGCGCGCTGGGCGGCGCGGCGGTCCTCGTCGCAGGTGCGGGCGCGTTCGGCGCACAGGGCCTGGCGGCGGTCGCACTCGGCCGCGTCCTCGGCGAGTTCGCGCTGGCGGCGCGCCCAGGTGGCGCGTTCGCGCAGCCGGAAGGCGAGACCGGAGAGGGCGTCGGCGCGGCGGCGGGCGCGCTGGGCGGACTCGCGGTGCTCCTCGTGGGCGGAGGCCGCGGCGGCGTGGTCGGTCTCGGCCTCGTCGTGGTCGGCGCGCAGGGTTGCCAGGGCGGCGGCGGCCTGCTCGGCGTGCTCGCGGGCGGCCTCGGCGGCGGCGGCGAGCTCGGCGAGGGCGCCGGGCGGGCAGCTGGCGTGCCAGGAGGCGAGGCGGGCGGCGAGGGCGCGGTCGCCGCCGAGGCGGCCGGCGAGTTCGCGGATGTGCTCCTCGCGGGCGCCGGCCCGGGCGCGCAGGTCGCGGCGCTCGTCGTCGGCCGCCGACTCGTCGTGCATGGCCGGGTTCGGCGGCACGAGGAAGAAGGCGGGCTCGTCGGTGATCGGGGCGATCAGCGAGGCGGCCGCGCCGACGGCCACGGTGGAGCGCGGCAGCAGGGCGGCGGACCGCAGGGCCTCGCGGGCGCGCTCCAGCGAGGCCGGGTCGGTGACGACCACGCCGTCGACCAGTTCGGGGCGGGCGGCGAGGATCGCCTCGTGGTCGGCCGGGTCGACGGACTGGGCGAGGTAGCGCCAGCCGGGCAGGGCCGGGATGCCGTGCTCGGCGAGGTACTCGACGGTGGCGAGGACGTCCGGGCCGGGCGGCAGCAGGCCGCCGTCGCCGAGGGCGGCGAGGATCCGGGCGTCGTCGGCGGCGGCCGTCCGGAGGTCGAACAGGGTGCGCTCGGCGGTGGCGATGGACTCGTCGAGGAGTTCGCGCAGGTACTCGGCGTTGCGGTCGAGGACGGCGGGGGTGAGGAAGCCGGCGTCCTCCTCGGCACCCGACCCGTCCTCGCTCCAGTCGGTGGGTGCGGGCGTCAGGGAGAGCAGGTCGGCGAGGCGCTGTTCGGTGGCGAGCAGGGCGGCGGTGCGCTGCTCGGCGGCCAGGGAGCGGGCGGCGGCCTTGCGGGCGTCGCCGGCCCGCTCGGCGGCGAGTTCGGCGCGGCCGGTGGCGGCGGCGGCCTCGCGCAGCCGGGCGGCGGCGGACTCGGCGGCGGCGCGGGCCTGGGTGAGCGCCGCGCCGGCGGCCTTCTCGACGTCGGCGGCGTGCAGTGCGGCGCGGGCCGGGTCCACGTCGCCGTCGGCGTCGATGAATCCGGCTTCGACGGCGGCCTCGGTCTCCTGCTCGACCTCGGCGAGGCGCTGGCGCAGGTGCTCGGCCTCGCTGCGGGCCTTCTGGGCGGCGGTGGCGGCCTCGGTGGCGTCGGACTGCGCCTTGCCGCCGTCCGCCTGGAGCTCGCCGGCGCGCTGTTCCTCGGTGTCGGCGCGGGTCTCGGCGGCCGCGGCGGCGGTTTCCAGGGCGCGGGCGAGGGCGGTCGCCGCGCGGGCGCGGGCGGCGAGGGCCGGGGCGGCGTCGAGTTCGGCCTCGCGGATGGCGGCGGCGACCCGGGTGACCCGGTCGGCGGCGGCGCGCTGGCGCAGCACCGTCTCGGCGGCCTGCCAGGCCGCGTGCAGGGTGCGGGCGTCGATCAGCTCGCGGCGCAGCGCGGCGGCTTCGGCGGTGGCCGCGGCGAGGCTCAGGGTGGCGTGCCGGTGGGTGAGCTCGTCGGTGATGAGGCTGTGCCGGGTGCGGTCGGACTCGGCGGCGGTGACGGCGCTCGCGGCGGCGGCCACCTCGATGGCGAGGTCCTGGGCGCGGTCGCGTTCGGCGGTGGCCCGGGAGGCGAGGGCGTGGGCGAGGCGGCGGGTGCGGCGCTCGGCGGTGCGGTGGGCCTCGCGGACGGTCTCGCGGGCGGTGGTCGACTCGGCGATGCGCTCCAGCAGCTCCAGCGAGCCGGCGGTGAAGTCGCGTTCGGCGGTGAGTTCGGCGCGGCGGCCGAGCTTGGCGGCGAAGCCGTGGACGAGGTCGGCGAGGCCGTCGGTGTCCCGGGTGTCGGTGACGGCGCGCAGCAGGAGGTCGGTGAAGTCGCTGTCGTGCTTGACCGCGAACAGGCCGGCCGCCTCGCCCTCGTCGGCGTTCATCTCGCGCTGGTAGCGGAAGAGTTCGGGGTCGAGGCCGAGTTCGCCGAGGTGCTCGGTCCAGCGGTCGTGGCCGTCCTCGAAGACCAGGTCGAGGTGCGGGTGGGCCTTGCCGGCCTCGGTGAGGGCGTCGCGGAAGCCCTTCATGGTGCGGCGCCGGCCGCGGGCCTTCTGGTCGCCGACCAGGCTGACCCGCTCGGCGACCGGGAGCGAGTCGAGGGTCAGGCCCGCGCCGGGGCGGAAGGAGTACCAGGTCTCGGCGAACTTGCGCGGGTCGGAGGAGACCTGGCGGCCGCGCCACTCGCTGGCCTTGCCGACCACGATCAGCTCGCCGGTGACGGTGTGCTGCCACTCCAGGGCGACATGGCCGCAGTCGTCGGCGAGCAGGAACTTGCGCAGCACGCCGGAGCTGGCGCCGCCGAGGGTGTTGCGGTGGCCGGGGAGCATGACCGAGAAGATCAGCTTGAGCAGGACGGACTTGCCGCCGCCGTTCTCCAGGAAGAGCACGCCGGCCGGGGCGGGCCGGCGGACCGGGCCGTCGGTGTCCTCGCCGAACAGGCCGATCTGCTGCGGGGCCGGGTCGGCGACCGGCTCGCCGACGCCGCGCAGGTCGAGCACCGTGTCGGCGTAGCGGGCGCCGGCCGGTCCGATCGAGTAGAGGCGGACCCGGTTGAGCTCGTACATGTGCGGCGGTTCTCCAGGAGGGTGTTCGTACAGGGGCTCGTGGTGCGGGGTTGGTGGTGCGGGACGTCAGAGCGAGTGGAACGGCAGGCCGGCGTCGGCGACCAGGTCGTCGGAGGTGTCCGGCGGCAGCAGGCTGGCGGTGCCGTCGGAGACCGGGACGACGCCCAGGTCGAGCAGTTCGGCCATGGCCGCGCTGCCGGCCAGGTCGCGGACCTGGAGCTGGTAGCGGGCGGTGGTGCGGTAGGTGCCGCCGGCGTCGTCGGAGACCTTCTGCAGGAAGCCGGAGTCGACCAGGAACATGACCGCCTTGGCGACGATGCCGATGGTGGAGCCGGAGAGCCGGCGAGCGTCCTTGGTGGCGCCGGTGGCGGTGCGCCGGGCCCAGACCCGCCAGGCGGCCTCCAGGCCGGGGGCGTCGGACTGCGGGTCGGTGTTGGCGCCCTCGGCGTCGGCCTGCTCCTCCAGGCGGCGGCAGGCCTGGCGGACGAAGGAGTCGATGCCGTTGACGGTGATCCGGCCGAGGTAGGCGTCGTCGGCGAGGTCCTCGGGGCGGGGGAAGGCCATCGCCGCGACGGCCAGGTGGGCCAGGCCGTGCAGGAAGCGGTCGGTGGACTCGGAGGCCGCGCGGCGCGAGTAGTCGCCCATCCGGACGGCGAACAGGGAGTCCTCGGCGGCGGCCACGGCCATGCCGGCGCGCGGCGAGACCTCCAGGACGACCAGGCCCATGCCGGTGGCGACGGCGTCGGCGAGGCGGGCGAAGGGCGGGTCCTCGCGGTGGCGGCGCACGAGTTCGGCGTACTCGGCGTCGCGGGCGGGCAGCAGCTTGGCCTGGAGGCCGAGGGAGACCAGCCGGGCGGCGTCGGCGACGTCGGCCGGGGTGATCGGCGCCGGGGCCGCGGGTTCGGTCTCGGTCGCCCAGGACGTGTCGTGGTGGGTCGTCACGGGCGGTGCTCCTCGGGGCTGTTGCTGCTTCGGGTGTTCGGGTGGGGCGTCAAGGCCGGTCAGCCGGCGTCCTTGCGGTCGGCCGCCATGCCGGCCGCGTCGAGCAGGGCGCTGCCGACGATCAGGTCGGCACCGCCGAACTCCGGGTCGCGCAGCGTGGTGCCGTCGTCCACGGCGAAGAGCAGCCGCTCCTCGCCCTGGCGGTAGGCGGTGCCGACCGGCGGGCTGGCCGCGTGCACGGCGAGCAGCGCGACCAGGTACGGCAGGTCCGGGTCCTGCTTGCGGGCGTCGGCGAGCAGGCCGGAGAGCCGCCGGGGGGCGTCCGACGGCAGGTCGAGCAGGATCAGCGCGGCCTCCAGCTGGGCCTCGGAGAACCGGCTGTCGTCCGGGGTGGCGACCAGGTCCGGGTCGGGCAGTTCGGCGCCGAGGTGCTCGCGCTCGACCGGCGGGGTGAGCAGCAGGTCGACCAGGTCGGCGAGCCGGACGGAGACCGGGGTGCGCAGGCCCGCGCCACGGGCGAAGAACGCGCCGGTGGGACGGACGGCCTGCTCTATCGGCAGGCGCAGCACGGGGGCGAGCAGCTGCCCGTACAGGTCGATGCCGCTGCGGGCGCCGGGGGTGGCGAAGGCCTGCCGGTCCTGCTCGGCGCGGAACAGCGGGCCGGCCTCCAGGAGGCGGGTCTGGAGCTTGGTGTGGCGGCGGATGCAGTCCTTGACGATGTCGAGCAGTTCGGCGGCGCGGCGCTTGTGCTCGGCCCCTTCGGGGGTGTGGGGCTCGGCTTCGTCGCGGGCCTTGCGGATGTTGGTGAGAATCGCGTTCTCGTGCCGGTAGCGGTCGGCGATGTGGTCCAGCGCCTCTTCGATGAGGTCCGGGACGGCGCGCATCCAGTCGACGGCCCGGACGTTGCGGCGGGTGGCGTCGAGGGCGCGGCGCAGCGTCTCGGCGTACTGGACGGTGCGGTAGCGGGCCTGCTCGGCGGCGAGCTGGGCGTCGGCCAGGCGGCCTCGGCGGATCAGCACCTCCAGCTTGACCTCGGCGGCGATCTGGGCCGAGGTGACGTCCGTGTCGAGCGCGCCGACCAGGACGTTGACCGCCTCGTCGGTGGTGCGCAGGTAGACGCCGCCGTCCGGGCCGGGGACCTCCTCGATCAGCTTGAAGTCGTAGTCGCGGCGCACGTACTCGCCGTCCGCGGCGAAGGTGCCGTAGACGGCGCGGAAGCCGCGGTCCACGCTGCCGACGTTGATCAGCGACTCCAGCACCCAGCGGGCGACCCGCTCGTGCTCGGCGGTGGGGCGGCCGGGGGCCTGGGCGGCGACCCGGGGCAGCAGCCGGGCGAGGACTATCTCGCGGTCGGCCCCGGTGTCGAAGTCCATGTTCAGGGTGACCAGGTCGATCGCGGCGAGGCCGACCTCGGCCATCGCGTAGCCGCCGTACTCGCCGGCCAGGTTGACCTTGCGGTTGTCCAGGTCGTGCAGCGGGGCGGTGCAGGCCAGCGCCTTGAGCCGGCGGGCGAGGCCCTCGTCGGCGGCGGGGCCGGGCGCTGGGCGCACGCCGACCGGGCCTGCGGGGCCGGCGGGCGGCCGGAGGCCGGACTCGGTGGGCGGGTCTGCGATGGCGGTCACGGGGGACAAGATTAGAGGTTCGCACCGACATCGACCGAAACGGACCTTGCGGGCGGGCGGAACGGCAGGTGGGCGGCCGTCCGGGGGGCGGTTTCAGAACACCGTTTCGACGGGATCCCGCCATTCTCGAACCGGTATTCGATAAATCCGTGAGGGTGGAGCAATGGTTCGGTGATGATCGACCTATGATCACCCGACTGGCCAAAGCGGGCCTCGCCGCCACGCTGTCCGTGACCACCCTCACCACCGGCGCCGTCCTCGCCGCCGGCGCGGCAGCGGCCGCGCCGGCCGCCACCCCGTCGACCTCCGCGCAGCACGTGGCCGTGTCGCAGAGCGGGAACTACCCCGGCGGCTTCTTCAGGTCCGGCAACATGTCCGCGAGCTGGGTGTCCGCCGGCACCGCGGACCTGACCGGCCCGACGCACTTCACCGTCGACCTGCCACCGGGCATCAGCACCGACGGCGCCATGTTCTACTCCACGCCGTACGACTACACCTTCAGCACGACGCTGTCCCCCGACGGCCGCCACCTGGAGGCCGTCCTCACCGGGACGCGGGTGGTCGGCAAGAGCGAGTTCATGAAGCTCAACCTGCGCACCACGCCCGGCGTGCCGGTGGCCGGCGTGATCACCGTGACCGCCGCCAACCCCAACGACACCGACCCGACCGGGCACATCTCCCGCTACGACCTCGGCACCGGCGGCTACCTGCCGGCGACGACCCAGGCCGCCCCGGCCGTCACCGGCCTCGACACCACCACCGGCCCGGGCACCGGCGGCACCGCCGTGACCGTCAGCGGCAGCAACCTCGGCAGCGGCATGGTGCTGGTCGGCGGCGTCCCGGCCGCGGGCAGCTGCACCGACACCGCCTGCACCGTGACCACGCCGGGCGGCTCCGGCAGCGCCCCCGTCACCGTGGTGACGCCCGGCGGGACCGCCGCCGCCGCGTCCGCCTTCGACTACACCGGCGCGGCGCCCCCGGCCCCGCCCGCACCCGCGATCAGCAGCTTGAGCCCCGCCGCCTCCGGCCCGGTCGCCGGCGGGAACGCGGTCTACGTGCTCGGCGGCAACCTGGCGGCCGGGACGGTCGCGTTCGGCGGGGTGCCGGCCGCGCACGTCTCCTGCGGCCCGTCCTTCTGCTCGGCCACCGCCCCGGCGGGCTCCCAGTCGGGGCCGGTGGGCGTGACGGTCACCACGGCGGGCGGGACCAGTGCGCCGGTGACGTACACGTACACCGCGTAGCGACCGCTCCTTCGGTGCCCGGGTGCTTCGGCGCCCGGGCACCGACGTGTTTCCGGGGGCCGGAAGACGGGCGGAAGCGGGAGGGAGGGCAGGCGGGAGAGGAGGCGGGAGAGCAGGCGGAAGAGCAGGCGGAGGCGAGTTGAACATGTTCAAAAGATGGGTCTAGAGTCGGTTCCGCGCAGGCGGGACAAGGCTCCGCCCGCTCCTCGGCGCGCCCGGTGCTTCCGGCGCGCCCGGCACGGAGGTGGACGACATGGACGAGGTGCACGACATGGACGGCGACCCGGCGGCGGTCCTCCGCAAGGTCCGGCGCCGGCTCTGGTTCTTCCTGGTCTGCCTGGTCCTCAGCGGCCTGACCGCCTTCCCCCTGGAGACCGAGACCCGTCTGCTCGCCGAGTTCGTGAGCGGCCCGGCCGCCCCGCTGACCGACCACTTCCCGGCCGTGACGGCCTGGTTCGAGCGGGTCCACACGGGCATCGCCGAAACGAACGAGCGCTACCCCTTCCTCGCCTACGGAACCGACTGGCTGGCCTTCGCCCACCTGGTGATCGGCGCCGCCTTCTGGGGGCCGCTCAAGGACCCGGTCCGCAACATCTGGGTGATCCGCTGGGCCGTGCTCGCCTGCGGGGCGGTCATCCCACTGGCCCTGATCTGCGGACCGCTGCGCGGGATCCCGCTGGTATGGCGATTCATCGACATGTCGTTCGGGGTCTTCGGCGTCATCCCCCTGCTGCTCGTGCTGCGGGCCCTGCGTCCGCTGGAACGTTCCTTCCAGGAAACCGCGACCGCGCACTGAGCCGACCCGGCCCGCACACCCGCACAGCGGCGCCCCCGGGCGTGCAGGCCCGGTCGCACGCCGCAGCACCGACGGGGGCCCGGGTCACGGGCAACGGCCTTCATCCGCAGGCCCTACCATCTGGCTCAACAGTTGCTGGGAGGCGGACGCGCGTGGCCGATGCGGTGATCGATCTCAATGCGGACCTCGGCGAGGGGTTCGGGCGCTGGACGCTGACCGACGACGAGGCGCTGCTGTCGGTCGTGACCAGCGCCAACGTCGCCTGCGGCTTCCACGCCGGGGACCCCTCGACCATGCGCCGGGTCTGCTCACTGGCCGCCGAGCGCGGCGTACGGATCGGCGCCCAGGTCTCCTACCGCGACCTGGCCGGCTTCGGCCGCCGCGCGATGGAGGTGCCCCCGGAGGAGCTCGCCGACGAGATCGCCTACCAGATCGGCGCCCTCCAGGTCTTCGCCCGCGCCGCCGGCTCCAAGGTCTCCTACGTCAAACCGCACGGCGCCCTCTACAACCGGGTGGTCACCGACTCGGACCAGGCCGAGGCCGTGGTGGCCGGCGTACTGCGGGCGGGCGCCGTCTGCGACGGGCCGCTGCCCGTCCTCGGCCTGCCCGGCTCCCGGCTGCTGGAGGTCGCCGAGGGCGTCGGGCTGCCCGTGGTCACCGAGGCCTTCGCCGACCGGGCCTACACCCGCGCCGGCACCCTCGTCCCGCGCCGCGAACCCGGCGCGGTGGTGCACGACCCGGAGGCGGTGATCACCCGCGCCGTCGACATCGCCCGGGACCGCGCGGTCGAGTCCGTCGGCGGCGAGCGGATCACCGTCGAGGCCCGCTCGCTCTGCGTCCACGGCGACACCCCCGGCGCCGCCCAGCTCGCCTGGCGGGTACGCGGCGCCCTGGCCTCGGCCGGGGTCCGGGTGGAGGCGTTCACGTGACGGCCGGCGGCCTACGGGCGGGCGGCTCGGCGCAGCGAGGCGACTCGGCGCAGCCGGGTGGCTCCGGACGGCCGGGCGCCTTCGTACGGCGGGTCGGCGAGCGAGCGCTGCTGGTCGAGCTGCCCGGGACGGCCGAGGTCACGGCGCTGTACGGATGGCTGCACGAACAGCGGGAGGCCGGGGCGCTCGGCGAGGTCGAGGAACTGGTCCCGGCCGCCCGCACGGTCCTGCTGGACGGCGTCGCCGACGTCGACGCGGTGGCGCGGCTGCTGCGGACCGCCCGTCCGACGGCCGCCGAGACGGCGCGCGGCCCGCTGCTGGAGGTCCCGACGGTGTACGACGGCGCCGACCTGCCCGAGGTCGCCGCCCGGTGGGGGGTGTCCGAGGAGGCCGCCGTCCGGATCCACACCGAGCCCGAGTACGTGGTCGCCTTCTGCGGCTTCGCCCCGGGCTTCGGCTACCTCACCGGCCTGCCCGCACGCTACGAGGTCCCGCGCCGGGCCACACCGCGCAGCTCCGTCCCGACCGGCTCGGTCGCCCTCGCCGGGACGTACACCGGCGTCTACCCGCACCCCTCCCCCGGCGGCTGGCAGCTGATCGGCCGGACGGCGCTCCCGCTCTGGGACACCGGACGGGAGACCCCGGCCCTGCTCGCCCCGGGCGTCCGGGTCCGCTTCACGGCCGGACGGGCGTGACGGGGGCGGGCAGCACAGCCGGACGGGCGTGACGGGGGCGGGCAGCACGGCCGGACGGGCGTGACGGGGGCGGGCAGCACGGCCCGACAGGTACGAGGAGGCGGCGGCGATGAGCGAGCTGGTGGTGGTGCGGCCCGGGCCGCTGACCACGGTGCAGGACCTCGGGCGGCACGGCGTCGCGCACCTCGGGGTGCCCCGGGCCGGGGCGCTGGACGAGCCCGCGCTGCGGGCGGCGAACCGGCTGGTGGGCAACACCCCGGGAGCCGCCGGGCTGGAGACGACGCTCGGCGGGGTCGCGCTGCGGGCCGTCGGGGCGGTGCTGGTCGCCGTCACCGGTGCGCCCGCGCCGGTACGGGTGGACGGTCGGGCCGTGGCGTGGGGCGCCCCGGTCCTCGTGCCGGATGGAGCGGTGGTCGAGGTGGGACCGGCCACGGACGGCGTCCGCGGCTACCTGGCAGTGGCGGGCGGGATCGCCGTCCCGCCGGTGCTCGGCAGCCGCTCGGCGGACCTGCTCTCCGGCCTCGGACCCGCCCCGCTGGCGCTCGACGACCGGCTGCCGGTCGGCGCCCCGCCGCCACGGCGGGCCCGGCCGGACCTGGTGCCGCTGCCCGCTCCCCCGGCCGAACTGGTGCTGCGGCTGCGGCTCGGCCCGCGCGCGGACTGGTTCACGACGGACGCGGTGGCCCGCCTGGGCCGCGACGGGTACCGGGTGTCCTCCACCAGCAACCGGGTCGGGCTGCGCACCGAGGGCCCGGCGGTCGCCCGCGCCCGGGACGGCGAACTGCCCAGCGAGGGCATGGTGCTGGGCGCCGTGCAGATCCCGCCGGACGGGCAGCCGGTGGTCTTCCTCGCCGACCACCCGACCACCGGCGGCTACCCGGTGGTCGGCGTCGTCCCGGCCGCCGACCTCGCGGCCGCCGCGCAGGCCCGGCCGGGGACGCCGGTGCGGTTCGTGCCGCTGCGGGAGCGCTGAGCGGGCTCCGGTGCGACGGCGGGCGGGGACGGCGGGCGGGGACGGCGGACGGCGGCCTGCGCGACGGCTCAGCGACGGCTCAGCGGCCGCTCAACCCCGGCCCTGCCGCTGCTCAGCGGTCCGACAGCAGTTCGGCGACGGCCCGTTCGGCCGGGTCCAGCTCCGTCCCGCCCTCCGCCGTCCCGCCGTCCTCGGCCGCCCAGACGGCGTTCTGCAGCACCCGGGCGAGCGTCCAGGCCGTCGCGACCTCGCGGTCCAGTTCCAGCGCCTCCGTGAGGACGTCGAAGCGCCGCCGCAGCGCCCGGCCGAGGTTCCCGGTGGCCACCAGGTCCGCCCAGCGGTTGCGCAGCGCCGGGAGCAGCTCGAAGCCGGGGTGTCCGGCGAGCGGCTTGGGGTCGATGGCCAGCCAGGGGCCGCGACCGCTTCCCGGGAGCGGGGCGAGGACGTTGCCGTAGTGCAGGTCCCAGTGGAGCAGCCGGTCACCCGGGTCGGTGGCGGCCTCGCGCAGGGCGGCGGTGCAGCCGGCCAGCAGGCTCCGTTCGTCCGGGTCGCCGTGGGCGGCGACGGCGCCCGGGGAGCGCTCCAGCAGGTCGGCCGACACATCCGCCAATGTCCGTACACCTGGCGGTGCTTGACGCTTCGTCAATTCGACCAGCAGGTCGGCGATCACGCGCAGGGCCGCGAGGTCGTCGGGCACGGCGAGGAGCGAGCGCCTCGGGTCAAGCCGCTCCAACAGCATGGACCCCGAGGCGGGTTCGTGGTCCAGCAGGCGGACGGCACCGCGTCCGTCCCAGGCGCGCAGGGCGAGCGGTTCACCCGCCGTCTCCTCGTCGACGCGTTGCAGCTTGAGCGCGGCCGGCGTCCCGTCTGCGCACCGCACCGGCAGCACCAGCGCGACGACGCCGTGCGCGACCGGGCCGTCCGGGCGCAGCTCCCAGCGGTCGAGCAACTCGCCTGCCAGCAGCGGCAGTCGGGCCGCCCAGGCACGGCCGTCCGCGCCCAGCCACTCCTCCAGGGACGCGGCCAGTGCGGGCGGGACCTCGACGGGCATCGGGCGGGCTCCTCTCGGGAGGGTCTCTCCCGCCCAGCCTAGGCGGTCCGGCCGTTCGCCCCGGGCGGCCCGGGTCCGGGCGGCCCGAGTCCGGTCGGCCTGGCTCCGTCCACCGCGGGCGGCCCCGTTCAGTCCAGGCCCAGTCCCGTCGCCGCGGCGGCCGCGAAGCCGTCCGGGTTGTCGAGCATGATGTTGTGCCCGCAGTCCGGGACGGCGACCACCCGGACACCCGCCGCACGGAGTCCGTCCGAGCCCGCCGGCTCGCCGTCCGCCGCCGGGTGCAGGAAGGTGCGCGGCAGATCGAGGCGGAGCAGCAGCTCACGCATCGTCGGCGCGGTCGCCCGGGCGAGGGAGCAGGCGCTGCGGTGGAGCGCCTCCGGTCCGGCGAGCCGCATCGTGGACCACCAGAACGGGCCGACCCGTCCGGCGACCTCCGCCCTGCCGCCCGCCAGGAACTCGGCCTCGGTGTAGCCCGCGATGCCGCGGCTGCCGGGCCGCCGCCGGTCGGGGGCGAGCGGATCCAGGTTGGCGTCCACCATGACCAGCCGGGAGACCAGTCCGGGGTGCCGGTGGGCGAGGACGATCGCGATCGCGCCGCCCATGCTGTGCCCGACCACCTCGACCCGGGTCAGCCCGGCCGCCGCCACGGCCGCGGCGATCGCGTCGGCGTGCTCCTCCGGCGTGTAGCCGAAGTCCGTCGGCCGGTCGCTGATGCCGAAGCCGAGCAGGTCCATCAGCAGCGAGCGGCGCCCGGCGAGCAGCGGGTGGGCGGCGGCCGCGGCGAAGTAGACCGGCGAGGTGGCACCCAGGCCGTGCAGGTAGAGCCGGGCCGGTTCGGCGCCGGGCAGTTCGATCCAGCGGATCAGGTCGCCGTTCGGGGTGACGGGGGCGTGGCGCATCGCGAGGACTCCTCCTGACGGGGGCGCTCCGGAGCTTCCGGGAGCGCCGAAACCATACCTCGACTTCGAGGTATACCGTTTCCGATATACCGATGAGCCGAGGGACGCGTGAGAGGGTGGCCCCATGCTCAAGCTCGCGATCCTCGGGTTCCTGTACGACCGGCCGCTGCACGGCTACGAGCTGCGCCGCCACCTCGCCGCGCTCTCGGGGCACGTCCAGCCGATCAGCGACGGCACGCTCTACCCCGCGATCAAGCGCCTGGAGACGGCCGGCCTGCTGGTCCGCCGGACCGAGCCCGGCAGCGCCGCCGCGCCCCGGCACACCCTGCACCTCACCGAGACCGGCCGCGCGGCGCTGCTCGACCGCCTCCGCACGCCCGAGCCGCTCGACATCAGCGACGAGAACCGGTGGTTCACGCTGCTCGCCTTCCTGCGCCACCTGGAGGACCCCGCCGCCCAGGCCGCCGTGCTCCGCCGCCGTCTGGCCTTCCTCGCCGAGCCGGCGAGCTTCTACTACGACGGCGACCGCCCGATGGGCGCCGAGGAGTTCACCGACCCGTTCCGGCGCGGCCAGCTGCTGATCGCCCGTGCCACCACGGAGGCCGAACTCGGCTGGCTGCACACGACCCTGTCCGAACTCGACCGATCCGCCGACTGACCGCCTCGCAGGCCGCCGGAAGGCACCCGGCCGCCTTCCCTCCCGGCGCCGCCCGTGTTCCGATGGCCACCATGGGCAACGACACGCACGACACCCCCGACCGGCACCCGCAGGACGTCCGGCACACGGACCGGCGCGAAGACCGGCGCGAAGACCGGCGCGCGGGCTACGACGGAACGGGCGAGGGCCCGATCACCCCGGACGGCTGCGCCGTCGAGGTGTGGAGCCGCCTCCCCGTGGGCGACGCCCCGGATGTGATCGAGGCCGCGGTGCCGGCCGGCGCGAGCATCCTCGAACTCGGCTGCGGTGTCGGCCGGATGACGCACCCGCTGAGCGACCGCGGCTTCACCGTGACGGCCGTGGACGAGTCCGCCGAGATGCTGGCCCGGGTCCGCCCGGGCGTCCGTACGGTGCGCAGCCCGATCGAGAAGCTGGACCTCGGCGAGCGCTTCGACGTCGTCATGCTCGCCTCCTTCCTGGTGCACGCCGGTGATATGACGATCCGTCAGCAGCTGCTGGAGACCTGTCGCCGCCATGTCGCCGAGGACGGCCGGGTGCTGGTGCAGCGCGAGGGCGAGGACTGGCACCTGAACGTGCCGCGCGAGACCTCGATCGGCCCCGGCGCGTGGTCCCGGCTCGTCTCCGTCACCCCGGTCGGCGACGGCGTGAACTCCGTCCGTTTCGAGTACGGGTTCCCGGACGGCGTCTGGACGCAGACCTTCCTGTCCCGTCCGCTCGGCACCGAGGAGTTCGAGCAGGCGCTGGCGGACGCCGGACTGACGGTGGAGCGGTACCTGACGGCGGACCGCACCTGGGTCAGAGCGCGTCCGACGGGCCAGAGCCAGGACTAAGGCCAGTAGGGCCAGGGCCCGGACCCGCCGGTCGGAGCCGGTGGAGCCGGCCGGCGGGGCCCGTACGCAAAGGCCGGACAAAGGGTGAACAAAGAACTGTCACTTTCACCCCGTACCATCGGCCGCGCGCCGGGCCCCGCGCGCGGCCCGCGGGCCGGGCGGGGCCGCGGTCGTCCGACTGCCCGCTCCGACCGATCCGCGAGGACCCGCCCATGCCGCCCCTGTCCACCGCCCGACGGATACCCCCGGCGGGTGCCCGGTGATCAACTGGTTCCACGGGGCCGTCCTCGGCCTGATCCAGGGGCTCACCGAGTTCCTGCCGATCTCCTCCAGCGCCCACCTGCGGGTCTCCTCCGCACTGCTGGGCTGGGACGACCCGGGCGCGGCCTTCACCGCCGTGACCCAGCTCGGTACCGAGACGGCGGTGCTGATCTACTTCCGCCGGGACATCGCCTCGATCGTGACGACCTGGGCGCGCTCGCTGGTCCGCCCGGCGCTGCGCTCGCACCCGGACGCCCGGATGGGCTGGTTCGTGATCATCGGCACCCTGCCGATCGGCATCCTCGGCAAGCTGTTCCAGGACACCATCGAGACCCATCTGCGCGATCTGCGGATCATCGGCACCACGCTGATCGTCTTCGGCCTGGTCCTGGCCTTCGCGGACCGCACCCGGGCCGTCCGGCACGCCCGTCCGATCACCGACCTCACGCTGCCGCACGCGGGCATCTACGGCCTCGCGCAGGCGCTGGCACTGATCCCGGGCGTCTCCCGCTCCGGCGGGACGATCAGCGCGGGCCTCCTGCTCGGCTACAGCCGGGAGGCGGCGGCCCGCTACTCGTTCCTGCTCGCGATCCCGGCGGTGCTGGCCTCGGGGGCACTGGAGCTGTTCAAGATCGGCGAGGGCCCGGCACCGGCCTGGGGGCCGACCATCCTGGCCACCCTGATCGCCTTCGCGGTCGGCTACGCGGCGATCTCCTGGTTCCTCAAGTACATCTCCAGCCACAGCTTCCTGCCGTTCGTGATCTACCGGGTGCTGCTCGGCGTCCTGATCATCGGACTGGTGGCCGGCGGCGTCCTGACCCCGGACGCGGGCTCGGTGAAGTAGAACGACGTTTCAGAAACAGCGCGGCCGGGGCACTCCCGCACCCAGGGAGAGCCCCGCCAAAGCAGTGGGCCGGGACACCTTCACGGTGTCCCGGCCCCTTCGGCGTCGAGGCCCCCCGGCCCCATCGCCCTAACGCCCGAACTCCCGGGCCGCCGTCAACCGGCCGCGTACGGCGGCATGGACCTCGGCCTCCTCGGCCGGGTCGGCGGCGAGTCTGCGCAGCCGCTCCAGCACACGCGCGTCGCCCGTGGTGGCGACATGGCGCGCGGCGAGCTCACGCGTGGACTCCTCGCAGTCCCAGAGGCACTCGACGGCCGGCCCCTCGGGAAAGTGCACGTCGGTGGCGGCGAGCGCCTGGGCGGCGCGGCGGCGCAGCTCCGAGGAGGCGGCCTCGCCGTAGATGTGGCGCAGGACCGGTACGGCATCGGCGGCGGCCAGCCGCCCCGCGCCGTCCACCAGCGTCCCGAGCCCGGTACCGCCGACCCCGCGCACGGAGACCCAGCGGCGCAGCCCGGCGACCACCAGCGGCGCGTCCTGCGGCTCCCCCGCGTCGGCGAGCAGTTGGACGGCGGCCTCACCGAGCGCGCTGTCCGCGCCGCCGCTGGCCGGGTCGGCCCAGCGGCGGGCCTGTGCCAGCACCTCGGGGCCGCGCATCCGGCCGAGCAGTTCCAGGGCGGCGCGGACGATCCGGTCGTCCACGTCGACGGCGGCGGCCTCGATCAGCTCGACGGCCGCTGGGTCCCGCTGCTCGACCAGGTGGCGCAGGGCCGCGCGGCGGGCGCCGGGCAGGCCGTCGCGGGCGGCCTCCAGCAGCAGCGGACGGTCCTCGGGCCGGACGACGGCGGTCAGACAGCGGGCGGCCGCAGCGGCGCGGCGGTCCACCGCGTCGGGGCCGGCCGGCGCGTCGGTGCCGCGTACGGGCTCCGGGCGGGCGTCAGGCCCGCCGAGGAAGGCACCGACGCCGAGGCCGCCGAGCTCGCCCTGGTCGGCCCAGGCCAGCACGTCGGCGGTGGACCAGCCCGGGGTGACGCCGCTGCGGTTGACCTGGCGCTGCCAGAGGTCGAAGGGTGACTGCTCGCTGGCGGCCGCCACTCTCGGGTGGTAGGCCGCCCACAGCCGCCACGGGCGGGGCTCGTACGCGTTGCGGATGAACTCACGCAGTTCGGCGTCGCCCTCGGGGCCAGGAGCGAAGTGGTCCAGCACGGCGGTGCCCAGCAGCAGCAGGCCGCGGTCGTCGTCGCGCAGGGCGAGTTCGTCGAGCGCCCAGGCCCAGTTGGCGCCGGTGGCGGCGTACTCGCGCAGCACCAGCAGCGCGTCGCGCCGGCCGTACGCGGCGAGGTGGCCCAGGACGGAGAGGGCGAGGCCCGTGCGGCCCTCGTCGTCGGTGACGAGGTCCTCCGCGGAGTGGAGATGGTCCTCGAGGCCGTCGAGGGAGGCCTCCAGCTCCATGTAGAGGCGCGCGTAGTAGAGGGAGCGACTCTCGACCTGCCAGTCGGCTCGCGGATCCCTGGTGACGCACTCCTCCAGCGCGGCGATGGCCTCGGCACGGTCGGCGGCCAGCGCATGGAGCTGCCCGTCACCACGGCCTCGTTGCAGGAGGCCTAGGAGGCTGGCACTGGGTGCTATCACTGGCTCGAACATGAGGTCAGCATCCGTTGCGGCGGTCGTAGTGGCAACGGGATTTCCGTCGCCGGGGTCTCTGGTCGGTACTGCGGTGGGCGCCCGGGCGCCGGAATCACCGAAGGTTACCGCCTCGCGCACCCGTCCGCACACAGGGCGACGAGGCCCACTGCCACAGTGGCATATGCCACGGGAATTTTGCCTGCGATCTGTCCAAATCGCCCACGGGGGTGAGAACGCTGTGCGACAGTCTTCTCACTATCCGAACGACCCGCCCAAAGCGGGCCGAACCCGAACGATGGACCCGCCATGAACATGCCCTTAGGCGTCGCCCGCCCGCCGGGCACCGCCCTGGTGGACGGCGCCCCGGTGGGCGGCGACGGCGGCTCCGGCGATGGCAGCGGCGACGCCGCCGGCGGAACGGACGGCAGAGTGGACGGCACGGCAAAGGGCCCGTCCGGCCCCTACCTCGACACCGGCAGCACGGACGACACCGCCCTCGGATCCGCCGAGTGGGACCTGCTGACCGACGGCATCCGCTGGAACGCGGAGACCTACCTCCTCCTCGGCTGCGACCCGGACCACGGCCCGCTCAGCCTCGACCGGCTGCCCGACCGCCTCCCCGAGGCGGACCGGCCGCTGCTGCGCCGGATGATGACCGACGCCCTGGTGCACGGCCGCACCGCCGCCGGCACCCTGCGGATCCGCCGGTCCGGCGGACGGCACGACAGCGTCGAGTGCGCAGGCGAACCCGTCCTCGGCGCGGACGGCACCGTCACCGGTCTGCACATGCTGCTCCGCCCGGCACCGCCGGACTGAGCCACAGACCTCCCTTCCGGAACTCCGGGCCTCCGGCACCCCAGGCCTCCGGAACTTCATCCTTTCGGGACTTCAGGCCTTCTGAGCCTCAGGCCTTCTGACCTTCTGGCCTTTCGAGACTTCTGGCCTTTCGGGACTCCAGGCCTTTCGGGACCTCAGGCCCGCAGGCCTCCGGCGCCCGGCGCCCTCAGACCAACCGCGGCCGGTTCTTGGCGTCCGCCGCCCGCAGCTGCCGGCCCAGCTCCGCACGCAGCTCGTCCACCACCGGCAGCCCCCGGTACGCCGCGGTCAACCGGTACATCTCCCGCAACCGGTCCCAGGTCCGGTGCGAGGAGTTCTGGCCGATCAGGTTCAGCACCATCTTGGCCTGGAACTCCGCCGCGTCCGGCTCACCCGTGATCAGGTGCACCGAGGCCAGGGTGATCCGGTCGAACAGCGCCGAGCGCAGCTGCCCGGTGCCCTCCCGCAGGGTGATCACCCGTTCCGCGTGCTTCCGGGCCGCGGGGGCCGCCGACAGGTCGTGCTCGGCCAGCGTGCGCAGCACCAGGGCCTGCATGCCGCGCAGTTCGGCCTCGTCGAAGGTCTGCATCCAGGACGGCGGCGGCTCCGGCGACTCCTCGGCGAACAGGTCCTCGGCCTCGCCGAGCAGCCGGTAGGCGTCCTGGGAGTGCCCGAGCGAGGCGTGCGCCCAGGCCTCGACGGTGTTCAGCATGGCGCGCGTTCTCGGTACCGGCTCTCCTCCGGCCGCCTTCGCCGCGGACATCAGGTCGAGCGCGTCGTCGGCCCGGCCCAGGTGGACCATCTGCCGCGCGGCCCGGGAGATCGCCTCGCCGGCCCGCGGCCGGTCGCCCGCCTCCTTCGCGGCGTCGGCCGCGATCATGAAGTACCGCTGCGCGGTGGGCTCCAGGCCCACGTCGTGCGACATCCAGCCCGCCAGCACCGCCAGGTTGGCCGCGACCAGCCACAGCCGCTGCTCGACGGCGGGCGGGTGCCGGTGCGTCAGCAGTCCGCCGACCTCGTTGAGTTGGCCGACCACCGCCTTGCGCTGGAGCCCGCCCCCGCGGGCCGCGTCCCAGGCCCGGAACACCTGCACCGAGTGCTCCAGCGACTCCACCTCCTCGGGGCCGACCGGGCCCGCGTCGTACACGTCCACCACCGGGCGCGCCCCGCCCCCGGTGACCACCTGTCGGGGCCCGGGCACGGAGGCCGCGTACGCGACCGCGTCCCCGCCCAGCCAGCCCTTCAGCGAGTCGGCGATGACCGCTCCGGCCGTGAGCGCGGCTCCGGCGCCCATCAATCCACGTCGGTTCAGCATGAGGTCCATTCCCGTGAACTCGGTGAGGACCGCGGCCGTTCGATCCGGCGACCATGGCACTGCTGCGGACGCGTCCGCTCCGGACCTGGTGGGCCGGTGTCGTTCCAGACCGAGGTCCTCAGTGGTGACGACACGGCCGAGCCGCTCCGTGAACACGGCCGCCAGCACCCTCGGCACCGGATCGCGCGGGATCTCCCCCTGCTCGATCCAACGCCGTACCCTCGACGTGTCGGTGGACAGCTGCATCTGCCCGATCGCGGCACCCCGACGGTTGACCAGCCGCGCGAGTTCGCCCTTGGACCATCCGGTCAGGACGAACAGATCGGCGAGTCGGGTGTTGGGTCCCCTGCTCAACGAAGCCCCCAGGTTCCTCGGCTCCTTCGAGGCTAGAGGCTGCGGCAAGTGCCAGGCGAGCATTCGCCACCGTTCGCCAGGGCCCGCCAGACTACTAAGCCAGTGCCCGACGGGTGTGTTGTAGGGGTGCGCCACCTCGCCCCCCGGGTCGGGCGGCGTCCCACCAGCGTCGGGGGAGTCCCCCGACGGTGTCAGGGGACGCTCCCGGTCCTCACCCGAGGGGGTGGCGCGGCCGGGTGGCGCGGGGGCGCCGGGCACGGCCACGGCAGTCCGGTCGACCGCACTCCCCAGGGTGCGGACGGCCGGAGCACAGCCGAACAGGGGTTCCGACCCCGCGTCCGTGCCCGGCGCCCGCGCACCACCCGCCGCACCCCGGCGGCGTACGCACCACCCGCCGTACCGCACCACCCGCCGTACCGCACCACCCGCAGGGCCGCCGTCACGCCAGGACGCACACGGCACCGGCCCTCCCCCGCCCCCGCGGGGCCGCACCCGCCGACGGACCGGAAGGGACCACCCTCAGCCCATGTACTCCTCAGCGACGACCCCCACGCCGAGCGCGACCCGCGCCACGCTGCGCCCCCCCACCGCAGCAGCCGGCCGCCCAGGGCCCAAGCAGGCGCCCCCGGCGACCCGCCCGGTGGCCCCGCGCGGCGCCGAGGGCCGGGCGGTGGACGCCCGGGTCGTCCCGGCTGGCCGTACCGCGCTGGGCCCCACCGGCCGTACCGCGCTGGGGCTGCGCGGCCCCGAGGCGGTCCCGCCGATCGGCGCCCGGCTCCCGCTCGCCCGCCAGGCCGACGGCCAGGTGCTGCGCGCCCGGCGGCCGGGGCAGCCGGGCGGGCCGGAGCGGATCGACCCGTCGGCGCTCCAGACCCCGTCGGTCCGGGCCGCGCTGGCGAGCGTCGCGCGGATATGTCCCGCGTTCACTCCGCGCCAGGTCCTGCGCGAGGGCAGCCGCCACATCCTGGTGGCGGGCACCATCGGGCGGGCGCCGGTGGTCGCCAAGTGCCTGGCGCCGCAGGCGGTGCGGAGTGAGTACTTCGAGCAGTTGGTGGCCGACTTCCACCACGAGGTCGCGGTCTACCGGGCGTTCGTCCGGCACCGCCCGCCGGTGCGGCTGCCCCGGCTGGTCGCGGCCGACCACGACCGCTGCGTGCTGGTCATGGAGCGCGTCCCCGGCCGCCCGGCCGCCCGGGAGCGCCACCCCGTCAACGCGCCCACCCCGGGCGAGGTGCGGGCGCTGCTCACCGCGGTCCGGACGCTGAACCTCTGGCGTCCGCCCACCGACGTGTTCCAGCCGCGCATGGACTACCAGTTGGAGATCGCCCGCTACCACTCGGTGGGCCAGCTCACCGACCGGGACGCCGGCGACCTGCGCGGGCTGCTGCACGGCCTCGGCAGCACCCCGATGCAGCTCTGCCACGGCGACGCCCTGCTCAGCAACATGCTGCTGGCGCCGTCCGGCCCGGTGCTGGTCGACTGGGAGCAGGCCGGCTGGTACCTGCCCGGCTACGACCTGGCGGTGCTGTGGAGCGTCCTCTCCGGGGACACCGCGGCGCGCCGTCAGATCAGCCAACTCGCCCAGAGCGGCGGCACGATGGCCCGGGACGCATTCCTGGTGAACCTGGTGCTGGTGCTGATGCGGGAGATCCGGCTGTACGACGTGCCGGGCGCCGGCGAGGAGCAGCGGATCATGATCCGCCGGCTCTACGACGACGCCGCGCTCGCCCGCCGGGCCGTCCGGGCCGCGGTCGGCACGCGCTGAACCACCGGGTGCCGACCGGCGGTGCCGGGAGGCGCCCGGTGTCGGACCACCGTGCCGGAGCGGCCCTACGGCCGGGCGCCGCGTTCCAGGGCGGCCCGGCCGGCGGCCTCCAGGACGGTCTCGTCCGGCGCCAGGTGCACCCGGCTGCTGAGCACGTCCCGCAGGTAGCGCTCCAGCGGGTGACGCCGGCTCAGGCCGGGGTTGCCGGTGAGCGCCACGGCCTGCTGGACGGCGGTGGTCGCGGCCCGGGTGGCCAGCAGGTGGGCCGGACCGGTCCGGGCGACGGCGTCCGGCTCGCCCCGGTCGACCCGGGGGGCCAGTCCCTCGACCAGTTCCTCGGCGCCGATCAGCTGGGCCTCGATCTCGCCCAGGGCGCAGCGGTAGCGGGGCAGGGTGCCGAGCGGCTCGGTCAGATTGGCCGGAGTGCGCTGGTTGAGGAAGCGGACCAGCCAGCCCTGGGCGGCCCGCGCGACGCCGATCGCCACCGCGGAGAGGGCCAGGTCGTGCCAGGCGAGGGAGAGTTCGGCGTCGCCGCCGTTCTTCGGCTCGCGGGTGCCGAGGCCGAGCGCGAGGTCGGCCGGGACCCGGACCCGGTCCAAGACGACGTCGTGGCTGGCGCTGGCGCGCAGGCCGAGCTGGTCCCAGGTCGGGTCGATCTCCAGGCCCTCGCTCTCGCCGCGGACCAGGAAGGTCCCGATCCTCGGCTCCTCCTCGTCGGTGCGCGCGGTCACCGCCATCCAGGCCAGCGCCTCGGCGCCGGTGCAGTACGTCTTCCGGCCGGTCAGCAGCCAGCCGTCGCCGTCCCGTCGGGCGACCGTCTCCGGCAGGTCCCCCGAGCGGGCGCCGGGCTCCATCCGCAGCGTGTTGACCAGTGCGGGGCCGCGCCGGGACTCGGTGAGCAGCCGCCGGTAGCCGGCCGTCGGCCAGTCGGCACGGCGGGCCTGCTCGGCGTGCCGGAGCAGGGTGAAGGCGGTGACCACGGCCACCGAGGCGTCCCCGCGCCCGAGTCGGGACAGCACCCGGACCGTGTCGGCGAGCGTGCCGCCCGGACCGCCGTACGCGCGGGCGACGGTGAGGGTGAGCAGTCCGGCCTCGTGCACCGCCTCGATGCCCTGGTACGGGAAGGTCGCGTCGCGGTCGTGCTCCTCGGCGCGGGCGGCCAGCAGGTCGACCACCCGGGGCAACCCGGCCAGGGCGGCCTCGACCGCCTCGCGGTCGGATGCCTCGTGGTCGGGCGCTTCACGGCCGGGCGCCTCGCCGTCGGCCGCCGGGCGGCCCGGTGCCGACGGATCCGGTGCCACCGGGCCGTGTGCGGACGGCCCCTGCGCCGAAGGGCCGGACGCCGGTCGGCCGGAATCGGATTGGCCGGAAGTCGACGTCGGAGCGGTCCGGGACCGGCCGTCGCGCGGGCGGTCACCGGCGGAACGGTCCTTCGCGGAGCGGTCCTTCGCGGTACGGCCCTCGGGCGAATGGTCGGCGGACGAGCGGTCGGCGGCGCTGGTCGTCATGATGCTGTGCCTCCGGGCGGCAGCGTGGGCTCGACGGATGCGGGCGGCACGCCGATCGGGCGCGCGGTACCGGTGGGCGGCCCGGAGGTCGGTTCACTGCCCGCCCCCGGGTCTCGGCGTCGACCGGTACGGTCGACCCCCCGCCGCAGGGGGACGGATCCCCCTCAGCAGCCCGGACACGCCGCGCTGGCGGTGCGCCGCAGGTCCAGATGCCTGCGACGGGTCAGCAGCGGAAGACGGCACGGCATGTTCGCGACTGTACGAACCGTTGATCGATACCGTCAAGCAGCGTCCGGCCCCTGGGCGGGCGCCGGTCAGCCCTGCTGGAACATGTCCGCCGGAAGCGGCTTCAGCAGCTGATACAGGTCGTCCGAAATCGGTCGGTCCCAGGACGCGATGGTGACCAGGACGCCGTCGCTGCGGCCGAACTGGGCGCAGAACACCCGCTCCTCGCTGACCTTGACCTTCTTCACGATCAGCAGGTCGTCCCCGAGCATGACCGGGAAGTCCTCGGCCGAGACGAACTCGACCGGCTCGTCGTTCTCCAGCGCCGCGAGCAGCTGCCGCACCTCGAAGGGCACCTCGTCGCCGGTCTCCCGGGCGGGCGAGCCTTCGGGGAGGTTGCCGATGAACATCGCCGGGCCTCTGCCGCCGAACAGGTCATAGCGCAGGAAAATTCCCTGGCAGGAGCCGTCCGGGCCGGTCATCATGGCCGCACCGAAGTCGCCGGGCCAGTCGCCCGGCTCCATCGCGAGCACGTCGAAGTCCGGGCCGGCGGGCTGTCCGGAGCGACGGCGGAGAAAAGACATGGGAACATCGTACGTGTCCGGCACACCGCACTCGCGAGGTGGGTGGGGCGCCGACGGGGGGTGGACGGGAGATCGACGCTCAGAGACCAATGTTGACTCTGAGCAACCGTCCGGGCTACGTTCGGTTCAGCACGACAGCCGTTCTGGGTTTCACCCTCCGGGGGGACGGCATGTCGCAACGCGGCCCTACACGCGTATCCCTCACTGTGCACTTGTCGTGCCGAACTGCCGAGCACCCAGCTTCGTCATCTTCGTCATCGCACACAGCACGACACACAAGCCAACAGTTCCATGCTTACAAGCCAGATCCGCGGGGCCCCGGCCCGTCGCCCCGTGGATCTGCTCGGGACGCCGCCGCGTGGGGGCGTGCGGGTCCCGAGCACCGGTGCCGTGTCCGAGTCGCTCTCGGATCCGGCGCCAACCTCCCGGCGACTGCCGGCCCCTCGCGGGGCCGGGACCGGCCGACGCACCCCGGTGCGCAGGGGATGACTGGGAGGATGGCCTGGCAATGCTGCCGGGCCGCACAGCAGGCGCCGTGTCTGGCCGCGTGGGGGCGGTGGGCACGGCGTCTGCCTGTGCTCATACTCTGAGCTGCGTTTGTCTAACAGTCAACAGAAATTCTGACGGGGCACGCTCAATGATCATCAGTTGTGATGATCCGACCCGGTAAAGACCTGCCCCGGACCCGGGAAAGACCTGCGGAGCGGGCCCCCGGCCCGCCGGGGGGCGCGCCCCCCCCGCGCCGGGGGCCGCCGCAGGCACCCACCACAGGGGGTGTGGGACACGCCCGCCCC
>NZ_JBHTRF010000085.1:29877-34851 GCF_042796115.1 Kitasatospora sp. NPDC056446
ACAAAAAAATAACTCCGGGGGGCCCACCCAATATTATCAGCTTTTTTGATCACCCCCCCCTAAAACCCCCGCCCCGCCCCCGGCAAACGCCGGGGGGGCCCCCCCCGGGCCGGGCCGGGGCCCCCCCCCCCGCGGCTCGGGCGCCTGCGACAGGCACCCTCCTCAGGTGAGGTCGAACTCGCCGTCCCGGGCGCCGAGCACGAAGGCCCGCCACTCCGCCGGCGTGAAGACCAGGATCGGCCCGTCCTCCTGACGGCCGTCCCGCATCCCGATGTACCCGTCCACGAAGGCGATCTGGACGTCCCCGACACCCTGGCTGCTGCACAGCCACTCCGCGCCGGTGAAGTCCACCTTGGGCTTCCCGCTCGGCGCCAGCTCCGGCTGCGCCCCGCCCGTCTCCGTGTCCGTCCCGCTGTTGGCTGCCACTTGAACGATCTCCTCCCGACGGCTTTCCGGGGCCAGCCTAGCCACACCGCGCGGCCACGGTCAGCGGGTTGACGAGTACTCCCCCGGCCGGGGACGGGCGGCACCGGAGGAACGGTCGAGACGCTCCCCGCGGCGTGGCCCGAAGCGCGCCCTCAAGCGTGTCCCGACCGGCGGGGGCGGCGGGCAGCTGCCAGAGTGCTGCCAGGGCGCCCGCTCGGGCCGGGAGGCCCCGGAGAACCCCGGAGAACCCCGGAGAAACGGTCCAGCGGCCCGTACGGAGCCCTCCACGGCCCCGTACGGGCCGCACCGCGCCTCCGGGCGCCCCGCACCGAACGCACCACCCCGCACCGCGAACCGCGATGCCGCACCAGGCGCAGCGCCCCACCGACCGCAGCGTCCCACCCACCGACCCGCCCAAGGGAGCAGCCGATGAGCCGCCGGGACGGCACCAGCGCCGACGTCATCCCCATCTCCGACGCGCCCTCGGCCCATCCCCCGGCACCGCGCACGCCCCCCTCGGCCACGCCGCTGCCCCGGCCCTCCTCGGGCCGGTCCCGGCCGCACGGGCGGGTCGGGATCGTCCTGGTGTCGCACAGCCAGGAACTGGCCACCGCCGTACGCGACCTCGCGCTCGCACTGACCGGATCCGACTCCCCCGCCCCGGTCTCCGCGACCGGCGGCGACCCGTCGGACGGACCCGGCATCAGCGCCGTCCTGGTGGCCGCCGCGACCCGCCGGGTGGACCAGGGCCACGGCGTGGTGGTCCTCGCCGACCTGGGCAGCGCCGTCGGCACCGTCCGGGCCCTGCTGTCCGAGGCCGACGAGCACGGGCTGCCGTTCCCGGTCCGGTTCGCCGATGCCCCGTTCGTCGAGGGCGCGGTGGCCGCGACCGCGACCGCCACGGCGGGCGGCGACCTGGCGGCGGTCCTGGACGCGGCGGAGGAGGCCTACCGGCAGCACAAGGGCTGACCGGGCGGACCGGACCGGCAGGGCGCCGAGCGGCCGACGCCGGCGCCGACGGGCCGGAGCCGGTGAGCCGACGCCTGCGGGCGACGACGCCGAGCGGCCGAAACCGGCGGGCGGTCAGGGGCGCTCCTTGCCCTCCCAGGTGAAGACCGCCGGGCCCTCGCACTCCAGCGCGTGGCGCAGCCGCTCCTGCTCCGTCCCGATCATCGGCGGCAGCTCGTCCAGCGCGAACCAGCCGACATCCAGCGACTCGTCGTCGTTCACCCGCGCCTCGCCGCCGACCGCGCGGCAGCGGAAGGTCAGCACCAGGTACTGCGTCACATCGCCGTTCGGGTACGTCACCTCCGGGGAGACGGTTGCCGAGGCGAGCAGCTCGGGCACGACCACCACGCCGGTCTCCTCCTCGCACTCGCGCACCACGCCGTCGGCGGGCTGCTCGCCCGGGACGAGGATGCCGCCGACCGGCGCCCACCGGCCGTCGTCGGCCCGGCGGGCGAGCAGCACCCGGTCGTGGTCGTCCAGCACGACGGCGACGACGGCGCTCAGCCAGAGCGGGCGGGTGCCCACGAGGGAGCGGAGTTCGGCGAGGAAGGGGGGAATGGCCATGTGGCGCAGCCTAGCCGGGTGGCTCCCCCGTCCGGTTCGGCCCGTCCGGCTCAGCCCGGCAGGTCCCCGGTGGGGCTGAGCCGTTCGGGGGCGGGGCGCGCCAGGGCCAGGACGGTGAGGCCGAGGATGTGCAGGTCGAGCCGGAGCGAGCGGTGCCCGACGTACCAGAGGTCCAGTTCGGCGGCGCGGGCTCGGGTGTCGTCGTACGGGCGGCCGTTGCTCTTGCCGTGGCTGTGGAGTTGGGCCCAGCCGGTCAGTCCGGGGCGCACGTCGAGCCGGGCGCGCTCGCGGCAGGAGTAGCGCAGCACCTGGTCGGGACTGGCCGGCCGGGGGCCGACCACCCCCATCTCGCCGCGGACGACGTTCCACAGCCTCGGCAGCTCTTCCAGGCCGGTCCGGCGCAGCAGGACGCCGAGCCGGCCCGCGCCGCCGGTCCGGAAGCGCAGGACCCGGAACTCCCGTCCGTGCCGTCCGGCCCGGGGCTGCCGCCGGAGCACCGGGCCGCCGGTCGTACAGAGCAGCAGGGCGGCGATCAGCAGGGCCAGCGGCAGCGCGACGATCGCGGCCAGGGCGACGACGGCGAGATCGCCACCGCGTTTCATGAGGCGGACACGGCACTATCCGGTCTGCTGCTCATCGCTCCCCCTCCACGGCGCTTCGAGCCGGAAGAACGCATTCACGGTAGAGGCGCGATGAAGCGGCCGTCCGGGAATGGTGAAAGAAAGCAGCGGGAGATTGTCCGACTGGACGATATTCGGTCGGTCTGACCAATTTCGCTCGATCTACCGTTTCAGAATTCCGAACGCGATCGACATACTGACTGACCGGTACGCCGTACGCCGGGGCCGGAGGTCAGGCACTCGTGTAGGACCGACCGGTCGGACACCCGCTAGAGCGCGGCGCGGCGCCGGTCGCGGAACAGGCCGAAAGCGATCCGGCCGAGCAGCAGGACACCGGCCGCCAGGCAGCCGGCCACGGCCATCGCCCAGGCGGGACCGTCACTGTCCGGAACGATCACCGCCACGACGATCCCCGCCGCCAGGCAGGCCAGGCCCACCACGGTCAGCGGGAGCTGGTGGGTGACCAGGGCTCCCCCACTGCACGCGCGGGCCATCCGGGAGGCGCCATGCAGGTGGAAGGGGTCACGGTCCGCATCTGCCATGAGCCCAAGGTACCCCGGGGGAACCCGGGAAGCAGCCCGCAGGGAGTGCGGATCCGCACACGCTGCGCGACCGGCCGGCGAGGCATCGGCCGGGGGTCGACACAGGCTCCGGCGGGGGCCGCACGAGGGGTCGACGGAGGGGTCGAAGGAGTGATCGGTGGAGGGATCGGCGCAGAGCCGGACGGGGGTCGGAGCACGGTCGGAGCGGAGTCGGCCGACGGTGTGACGGGGACGGGCCCGGAGGTCGGTCCGGGGGTCGGTCCGACGGCCGTCCGGCGGGCCCGGACGAAGTCGTTCCAAGACCTGCCCGAGGCCCTCCCAAGCCCTCCCGATGCGCATTCCGACTCCACAATCAGTCCACGAAAAATCCTCGTCCCCCCGGTACAACCATCCCTGTGGTGCAACGGTCTCAATGGCATTGAGTGATCCAGGAGCCGTTCGAGGGACGGGTGTGAACCCCCCACCGAGAACAGGAAAGTCCAGGGGCGGAGCCGCCGACCCCTGGAGTCGGAGGTCGGGCTCCGTCCTCCGGCGGTACCGCCACGCCGCTCGGCGAACGAGGGGGAACCGTGCCGCAGTCCCAGTCCACACCACCGATCTCCATGGCCCGTGCCAGGCCGGTGCCAGGCGTGCGCGCGCTGCCGCCACCCACCGGCTGCACGACGGACCGGCACGACGGGAACCGGCACGGCGGGGGCCGTCGCCGACTCTCGCTCGGGCCGGTCGAGATGCCCGTCGACAAGCCCGTCGGAGTCTCGGCCTGGGTACCGACCGGAGTACCGACCGGAGTACCGACCGCGGTACCGGCCGAGGTCTCCGCCGGGGGGTCCGCCGGGACGGAACAGCAGGACGCACGGGGCGAATGGCTGCGGTTCGCCCCCGTCCAGCCGCTGTTCCGGGCCCGGGCGGCCCAGCGCCTGGCCGTGCTCGCGTACCACGGGGTGACCGACCACCGGACGTTCGGCGCCCAGCTCGACCGGCTCCAGCGCCTCGCCACCCCGGTCTCGCTCGCCGCCGTCCTCCAGGCCGTGACCGAGCGCCGACCGCTGCCGCCCCGGAGCGTCCTGGTCACCTTCGACGACGCCGACCGGAGCGTCCTCACCCACGCCCTGCCCGCCCTCGACGCCCGTCGCATTCCGGCCACCGCCTTCGTCATCTCGGAGCTCATCGGCACCGAGCGGCCGTTCTGGTGGCACGAGGCCGACTTCCTGGCCCGGCACGGGGGGCGCGCCCGCTCGCTCGACTGCGGACACCCGTCCCAGTTGCTCCGCCGACTCAAGGCCATGCCCGACCCGGACCGCCGACGCAGCCTGCACGAACTGCGGGCCAGCGCCGACCGCCGACCGCCCCGTCAGGAGCAGCTCACCCCCGCCGATCTCCTCGCCCTGCGGGACGGGGGCGTCGCGATCGGCAACCACACCCAGGGGCACCCGTGCCTCGGGCGCTGCGACGACGACACCGTCCGCACCGAGATCACCGGCGCCCACGAGGCCCTCACCCGCTGGCTCGGCGCGCCCCCGACCGCCTTCGCCTATCCGGACGGCGGCCACGACCCACGTGCTGAAACCGTTCTGCAGGAACTCGGCTACCGGCTCGGCTTCCTCTCCGACCACCGCCTGGGCCCCCGCCTCCCCTCCAACCCCCTCCAGATCAGCCGGCTCCAGGTCGACTCCACCACCAGCACCCGCCGCTTCGACACCATCCTCTCCGGCCTTGAACCCGCCTACCGCCGCTGGCGCCGCCAAGCCGTCGCCTGATCCGCCGCGGGGGGGGGGGGGGGCGGGGCCGCCGCCCCCCCGCCCGATTAACCTGGC
>NZ_JBHTRF010000086.1:0-25477 GCF_042796115.1 Kitasatospora sp. NPDC056446
CCACCCCCTGGCACTCCCCGCGCTCCCCTTCGCGCGCGGCCGCCGCGGGGGCGGGGCCGGCCGGCGCCCCCCCCCCGGCGGCGGCGGTGTACCGGCGGCGGTGCGTCGGCGGTGTACCGGCGGTACGGCGGCGGTACGGCGGCTCAGAAGGGCTTGGTCGGCAGGTACTTGCCGTCCAGGGTGATGACGGCGCGCTCGCCGCCCTCGGGGTCGGCGACCTTCCGCACGTCGAGCCGGAAGTTGATCGCGGAGATGATGCCGTCGCCGAACTCCTCGTGGACCAGCGCCTTGAGCGTGCTCCCGTAGACCTGGAGCATCTCGTAGAAGCGGTAGACGGTCGGGTCGGTGGGGACCCGGTCCGCGATCGAGCCGCGGGCGGGGACGGTCTGCAGCAGCAGCGCCGCGTCCTCGTCCAGGCCCAGCAGCCCGGCGACGGCCTCGGCCGAGTCCCGCGGCAGCGGGTGCTGGCCCAGGACGGCGGCGGTGGTGTAGGCGACCGACAGGCCCGAGGCGTCGGCGATCCGCCGCCAGGACAGGTCCTTGCGGATCTTGGCGTCGACGGCGGCGGCGGCCAGGGCCTGGCGGGCGGTGGGGTCGAACTGGGCGTGCACCATGAGCGGATACGTCCTTCGTGCGTGTGGAACCCGCGGATCCCGCGGGCGGGTGGGTGGGTGGGTGTGGGGGAGGGGCAGGCGGTCAGGCCGCGAGCGCGGCGCCGGCCGTCAGGTCCTCGACGCGGCCGGTGGGGATGTCGTACACCCAGCCGTGCAGGGCGACCGCGCCCCGGGCCAGGGCCCGGGCGACCGGGGGGTGGGTGGCCAGGTTCGCCAGCTGGGCGCGCACGTTGTGCCGCACCAGGGCGGGCACCCCGGCGCCGGCGCCGGTACGGGCCACCGAGGCGTCCGCGTGCCGCAGCCAGGCCGCGACCGCCGGGGCGCCGCCGAGGTCCTGCCCCCGCTCCAGGGCGGTCATCGCGCCGCACGCGGAGTGCCCGCAGACGACGATGTCCCGCACGCCCAGCACGGTGACGGCGTACTCGACGCTCGCCGCCACCCCGTCGGCCCCGGAGGTGTGGGCGGGCACCAGGTTGCCGGCCGTCCGCACGACGAACAGCTCGCCCGGCTCGGTGCCGGTGATCAGCTCGGGCACGACACGGGCGTCCGAGCAGCCGATGAACAGCGTGTGCGGCGCGTGGTGCGCGGCCAGACGGGCGAACAGCTCCGCCCTGGCCGGGAAGACGTCCCGCTGGAAACGGGCGACGCCGTCGGCGAGCTCCTGCACGGGTCACTCCCTTCGGTGGTGGCCGGCCCCGGTTGGCCGGTGGATCCACCATGCACGACCTGCCTCTATAGCGTCCAAGAGCTGTCAGCCATGGAAACCATCGACACTGTCTATAGTCGTGTCATGGCCGCCCCCGAACTGCGCCACCTGCGCTACCTGCTCGCCGTCGCCGACCACGGCAACTTCACCCGCGCCGCCGAGGACCTGCACATCTCCCAGCCCACGCTCTCCCAGCAGATCAGACAGCTGGAGAAGACCCTGGGCGTACAGCTGCTGGACCGCACCGGCCGCACCGTACGCCTCACCGACGCCGGCGCCGTCTACACCGACCACGCCCGGCGCGCCCTGCGCGACCTCGCCGCCGCCGAACGCGCCGTCCACGACGTCCAGGACCTCACCCGCGGCCGGCTGCGCCTGGCGGTGACCCCGACGTTCACCGCCTACCTCGTCGGCCCGCTCGCCGCCGAACTCCACAGCCGCCACCCCGGCATCGCGCTGACCGTGCGCGAAACCAGCCAGGACCGCATCGAAGCCGGCCTGCTGACCGACGAGTTCGACCTCGGCATCGCCTTCGACGGCCCCCACCTGCCCGGCGTCGGCGCCACCGCCCTGTTCACCGAGACCCTCGCCCTGGTCACCGGCACCGGCCCCGACGCCGACGGTGGTGGCGCCGGCGGTGGGCGGGGCGGCCCGCTGCCCGTACGCGACCTCGACGGACGCCGACTGGCCCTGCTCGGCGGCGACTTCGCCACCCGCGTCCACATCGACGCCTACTTCGCGTACCACCGCGTCCACCCGCACACCGCCGTCGAGGCCGACTCCGTCCAGGCCCTCACCGAGATCGTCCGGCGCACCCCGCTCGCCACCGTCCTGCCCGAGGCCGTCACCCATGACCACCCCCACCTCGCCCGGATCCCGCTGGACCCGGCCCTGCCCGCCCGCACCGTCACCCTCCTGCGCCGCGCCGACGCCTACCGCTCCGCCGCCGCCCGCGCCTTCACCGACCTCACCCACCACCTCGTGCGCACCCGCGGCTACCCGCCGGCGCCCTGACCCGGCGCCGGCGGGCGGGGACGAGGAGGACGGGGGCCGCACCGGCCCAGGCAGGCAGCGCGACCGCAGCCCGGCCGGCCGCCCGGCCCGCCGCCGCCTGGCACCCTGGGGGCATGGCCACCCCCGACGACCCGGACCCGACCACCGCGACGGCGCTGCGCGACGCCGACTCGCCGTCCTGGACGGTGCGCGCCGGCGCCGGACGACGGCTCGCGGCGCAACCCGGCCGGATCGGCGGCGCGGCGGCCGACGCCCTGCACCGCCTCCTCCTGGACGCCCACGACACCGCGGTCACCCAGGAGACCGCCGAAGCCCTCCTCGCCCGCCGCGACACCGCCGGCCTGCGCTGCGTCCTGCTGGCCCTCAGCCGCGCCGCCGAGACCTGGACCGCCGACGAGATCGGGGCCGTCCTGCACGGCGACCCCGACTGGATGACGACCGCCGGCGCGGACGCGCTGATCGAGCGGCTGCACGCACTGGCCGCCGACGAGGACACCGGCGTACGCGACGAGGCCCGGGCGGTCCTCGCCGGGCTGCGCCCGCGCGAGCAGTGGGCACGGGAACCGGACCGAGACTCTTCCTGACCGCCCGCCCCCGGCGCAGCCGCCCCGGCCCGGGCCCCGCCTACCCCGGCCCGCCCCGCCTTGCCCCGGCCCCCTGGCCCGTCCTGCCTCTGCCCCAGTCCGCCCCGCCCCGGCCCAGTCCGCCCCGGCCCGGAGGCGCGGAGGCCGGGCCGGCCTGCCGGTTCGTTCGAGTGACCCCGGGCCGGCCGAAAGGAACCGTTCGGTTCCCGTCGGGGGACCAGGATGGGGGAGTTACCGGGGAACGACGGGGGGAGCGATGGGGAGCGACGGCGAGTACCTGGCGGACTGTCGGGCGCGGGTGGGCTTCGACCTGCTGACCCACCGCTGGAACAGCGTGGTCGTGTTCGCGCTCGCGGACGGCCCGATGCGGCCCGGGCGACTGCGCGCGGCCATCGGCGGGATCAGCGCCAAGGTACTCAACGAGACGCTGCGCCGCCTGGAGTACGACGGGCTCGTCATGCGGCGGGCCTACGCGGAGGCGCCCCCGCGCGTCGAGTACGAACTGACCGACCTGGGCCACAGCTTCATGGTCCCGGTCCGCGCGATGGGCGTGTGGTCGGCGGAACACGGCCACCGCGTCCTGGAGGCCCAGGACCGAGCCGACGAGGCGTCAGCCGGAAGCAATCGGGTATCTCCTGAGACCACGACGGGGCACAATGATCGCCATGACGACTTGAAGAGCACCGGCCGGGCGCGAGTCCTGGCGCAGGGGCGCGACCGGCTGGTGCGTTCGTGACGGTGAACGCGCGGTCTGCACGGTGTGCCGGGGGCCGGTCCGCTCCTACCAGTACCGCGTGCATCCGCCCGGGTCCGCCGGCTTCGAGCGATGTATCGGGTTCGGCTGGTGCTCCGGGTGCCGGATCTACTCGGGCACCATGGTCTACGTCCACCGCAAGCGGGTCCTGGTCGACGCCCTCGCGTCGCTGTCGGCCGATGACCGCGAACGGTTGCTGCACAAGGAGGCTGCGCTGATCGACTATCTCGACAGCCGAGGACCCGGTCGCCACTGAGCCGAGCACCGTGCTGAGCCGGACCGCTGGGCGTGGAAGTCGGCGGGGCCGACTTCCCACGCGCGGGCCGGGCCGGTTCGCCGTCAGCCGCGTCGCACCATCCGGACTCCCTCGGGGTTCGCGAGCCATGGGCCGGTCCTCCTGACGGTCACGCAGGGGCACGGCCGGGGAGGTGGCGTCGCACCCTGGCGCTCGGGTCGCCGGCCAGCCGGGCCGCTCTGCGTTCGAGTTCCCCGGGGGCCAGGATGCCGAGTGTGCGCCAGGCTTCGGCGCGTACCCGTGCCTTCGGGTGGGCGGTGAAGTCCAGCACCCGCGGCACGTCGCAGGCGCCTCCGAGGTCGGACAGCCCTCCCAGGGCCCCGATCGCGGTGGCGTCGGGCACGTCGTCGGGCGCCAGGGCGTCGCGGTACACCTGCGGGGCCAGGTCGGTGTGGCCGCGGGCGTACAGGGCGGCGCGGGCGTGGTAGCGCACCCGGGCGTCCGGATCGATCACCGCCCGCCGCAGGTGCTCCTCGCCGTTCGGGCGCCGGGCCCGGGCCCGCACGGCGCGCAGGCGTATGCGCGGGCCGGCGCAGTCCTCCAGGAGCGGCAGGACGGCGTCCTGTTCGGCCGCTGTCAGCTTCGAGGACGTGGCGACGCGGGCGGCCCACTGCCACAGGCCGGGGTCCTTGGTCGCGAAGGCGGTGGCGACGGCCCGCGTCGGCTCGGTCAGCGCGAGCCACCGCAGGCAGGACGCCCGCATCGCCGGGTCGCCCGCCCGTGCGCCCTGCCGCAGCTCCTCGGCACCCGAGCGGCGCAGAAGGCCCTCCACCGTGGTCAGCACGGGGCCGGCCCTGCGGCGCCCGCGCACGGCGTCGAGCAGGGGCAGCAGCCGGACGAGGAGCCCCACGTGCTCGGAGCCGAGGCGTGCGGCGACCGCTCTCTGCGCCGACTCCCTGACCTGCTCGACGGGGTCGCCCAGCCGCAGCAGGAGGAAGGGCAGCGCGAACGGATCGGGCGACGCCCCGAGCGCGGTGACCCCGGCCTCCCGGAGATACCCGGAGCGGTCGAACGACATCAGGGCCGCCACGGAAAGGGCATGCGGGCCGTCTGGCGCCTGACGGTCCGCCAGGATGCCCAGGGAGGCGATGCTGTAGCGCCGGCCGCGGTAGGCCGCTTCGAGGCACGCCAGCTCGGCGGGCGTCGCCGCCCGCAGCAGCCCGTCCAGGCGGCTCGCGGCCGCCACGGGTTCCTCGCTCCACGAGAGCGTCGCCTGCACGACGGCGTCCAGGTGCCACGACCGGGCCTCGGATCCCACCACGTCTCCTCACCACGGGCCCACGGGCCTGTTCTTCGGCGGCCCGGGCCGTCTGCTCACATGCCGTCAAGCCGTTCGTGGAGATCCTCGGCGAAGCGCGTCCGGTAGACGCCGTGGACGATGGCCCCGGGAGACTGGTAGCCCCTGTGCGCGGGGTCCGAGACCTCCCCGTCCCACGGCGCCACGCCTTCCGGACGCAGCGGGGCACGGCCCAGATACATCCGGGCGGCTTCCTCCAGCCGCAGTTCTCCCGCGACCACCGAGCTCCACAGCCCGTGGCCCTGCCCGACCACCCACCCGCACAGGTCCTCGGTGCCGTCCTCGGACCAGACGTCCCCGTCCACGCTCACCCCTTCCGCGAAGTCGGCCAGCGATTCCGCCGCCGACCCGTACGCGAGCGCGAAGGCTTCGAGCACCTCCCGCGACTGGGACCCCAGCCACGACTCCAGGACGGACAGCCGCGGCCGTGCCGCTTCCAGGACCTCCCAGAACCAGCCGGGGACATGATCCGGTTCCAACTCGGCTCCTGCGTCGACGGCTGCGGCACCCGCCCGACCGTACAGCGGGGTGGAGTTCCCCGGACACTCCCGGGCCTCATCGTCGGCGAATGGCGCTGACCATCTGCACAGTCACCGATACATTCGGACACTGAGGCCATGGTCGGACCGGCACCGGAAGGAACCAACGATGCACTCCGAGGAACAGCCTGCCCGGTGGCGGACGAGTAGCTACACGAACGGGCAGGGCGGGGACTGCATCGAAGTGGACGACAACCGCCCTGGGACCGTTCGCGACACCAAAGACCCCGACGGCCCCTGGCTGCGCTTCACCCCCCAGGCGTGGAAGGCCTTCGTCACTGCGACCGTCGCGGGAGAGTTCGGCGATGTGTGACGTACGCGTGCTGTCCCGTGGCCCCACCGCCGGGGTCGAGGAAGAACTCGTAGCGGCTCAGCCGGATCCCGGAGTGGTCCTCGCCTGTTGCCGGGACGGGGGCGGCGTGCGCCGGCCACCTCCGGCGCGGCCGCCCCGGGCCGGGGCGGCCGCGTACAAACACCCTCAGTCTGTGCCGGGTTCGCCCGTGGGCGGTGGCGAGGCACTGTTCAGCTGTGGGTGTCCGTTCGGATGTCGCTTCCCCGGGACCAGAGTTCCTCGATGTGCTCGGCGAAGCGGTCGAACATGCCGTTCTCCTCGCCGCGCCGCAGGTGCATCATCGGCGAGTCGTGGCCGACGGCGCGGGCGAGGTGGGGCGTGACGAGCGCGTGCTCGTCGAAGCGGAAGACGGAGAGCCCGACGTGGTTCGGGCCGTCCTCCGGCGCGCTGAAGCGGGCCTCGACGCCGGCGGTGCCGCGGAGCTTGGCCAGGTTCTCCAGGGTGACCCGGATCCGGGTGGACACCGTGAGGGCCACGTCCTCGATCCGCTCACGCCGGCGGGTCGTGTCGGAGTCGGGATCCCCGACGAGGAAGCGGACGCGGCAGCCGTTCTCGGCCTTGCGCCGCAGGGTCTGCAGGAGGGCGGGCTGCTCCAGCCAGACGAAGTAGTTGGTGTATCCGGCGAGGAAGACCTCGGACCGGGCCTCGGCGATCAGCCGCGCCCACACCGACCGGGGACAGGCCGACCGGTACGGGAAGACGGCGAACACCTCCCGGTCGTGCCCGGTCTTGACGTTCGCCCGGACGCTGTCGGGCCAGACCACTCGTTCATCAACTCCTGAAGCAAGCCGCACAGGCATCGGTACGGTTCCGCCGATGCGGCACCGGTGACGCATCAGAGAGCCGGCGTTCCACTGTCTTAGGTGTAACACCGACCCGGGACGCCAGTTGACGGGGGCAGGCGAGCCGCGGTGACGGGCTCGCGCGCAAGGAGGTGCCGCCGCCCCGAGCCGGGGCGGCGGCACCAAGTGACCTCAGCCGGCGCCGAATTCTCCGGTGCGGATGGCGGTGACGAAGGACTGCCAGGCGGTGGGTGAGAAGTCGAGGCGGGGGCCGTCGGGGTCCTTGCTGTCCCGGACGCGACCCGCATGTGCATCGTCCACCTCGATGCACATGCCGCCGTCGTTGTTGCTGTGGCTACTCTTCCGCCATCTCTCCTGATTTCCTGCTGGCACGACCGAACTCCTGTGAGATGCGCCTGATCGTCACCCTGGAGTCCCGGGGCGACAGGGCCATGGCCCTGAGGAGATCGTATGACCTGCGGCGAGTGGCAACACCCTCCAGATCTTCGATGAGTTCGCCGCTCCGTGCTCCTTCTTCCCAGGCGAGCGAAGGACTGCCGGAGACGGTGTAGAGAAAAAGGGAGCCGCCCATCTCGGGATGGGCACCGGCGGAAAACGGGAGTACCTGCATGGTGACGTGGGGCCGTTGGTCGGAGGCCAACGCCATCAGCTGCCGCTGCATCGCAGCGGCTCCACCGACAGGGCGGCGAAGCGCAGCCTCATCGATGATGAACCAGCAGTGGGGCGGCGTGTTGGCGTCCAGGAGCTTCTGGCGATCCAATCGGGCGCTGACAGAAGCATCGAGTTCCTGCGTGGTGATATCCGGACAGCCAGCTCGCAGTGACCAGCGTGCGATCTCAGGAGTCTGCAGAAGGCCCGGAATCGTTGCTGCTGCGTATTCCTCGATGGCTGAAGCCCTGGCTTCAAGCTCGGCGGGCCGTCGGTACTTGCCGGGGAACTTCTCCTTCCTGGCGAGTATGTAGACCCGACCGAAGCGACCGTCGGTGCCGAACGCAACGTCGAGCTTGGCCGGAAGCTCCGGCGGCGGCATCGACTCGGCCCGTTCGATCCTGGCGAGGTGCCCCTTCGAGAAGCAGCCGAGGATCCTGGTCAGTTGATCAAGCGACATGAAGTCGGCGAGTTCTCGGTGGTTGCGCATCTCCCAGCCGAACAGATCGCGGGCCGAGCGTCCCGGGTCCAGCTTGTTGGGTTTGAAGGCCATTGAGCCCCTCCGGTGTGTCCAACCGCAACGTGGCACACGTCCACGCTGGTCAGCCTAGCTGCAGTGAGCGACGCTTGAGGCACGGAAAGTGAAGTCGATCGTGAATCGGCTCGCACGACTGCAGATTCGATGGAAGGCAATCAGCCATGAACAAGGGATCGCCTCAGTCCGCCAATTCCCACGGGTACGGGGTGCGGCTCGACCCCGGGACCCGGCGGTACCGGGTCCGCAATGAGATCACGGGGGAGTGGCTGCTCCAGCCGACGGGGGAGCTCAAGGAGTTCACCTTCTTCGGCGACGCCTATAGCGCCTGGAAGGTGTTCGAGGTGCACAAGCGGCCGGGGGAGTAGCGATGCCCTCAACGCCCTCGATGCTGTCCTTCGCGACGGCCGAGCGGCGGCGGCGGGCGGCCTGTGTGGTGGAGGACCTGACGGCCGTCCTCGCCCTCGCCGGGGTCGACTCCATCTCCCTTGAGGTGGATTGGGAGTACGGGCGCCGCACGGGTGAGTACCTGGTCGACCTCGGGACCGCCCGTCCGTCCGACCTGCTGCGCCTGCTCGACCTGCTGCGCAAGGGTCTTCGCTGCGAGCGCCCGCCGGGCCCGTGACGACCGACCTCGTGGCCCGTCTGCTCTGGTGGGCGGGCTTCTCCTTCCTCCTCCTCTTCGCCGCGACCCGGAAGTGAACTCCCTTGATGCGCGACCCCCGTCTGCTCGCCGAGCCGCCGGTGTGCCGGCTCGGTTGCCTGGTCCTGGTGCGCAACCTGCGCGGTGACGTCCTGCTCGTGGACCCGGACTACATGGACGGCATGATCCTGCCGGGCGGCTCCGCCCGTCCGAACGAGCCGCCGCATCTGGCGGCAGCCCGGCACCTGCACGCGGAGACCGGCCTCCATATCCGTCTCGCCGGCATCGCGGCCGTGGACTTCACCCCGGCCGACCGTTACCTGGAGCGCCTCAACCTGGTCTTCGACGGCGGGACCGTGTGTGACGACACCCGCCTGACCGTCCCGCCCCGGCACCGCAGCGGCCTGCTGGGCGCCCGCTTCGTGCCCGTCCGCGACCTCCCGAACCGCACCTCGCCCGCCCAACTCGCCCGGATCACCGAGGCGTTGGCCTGCCGTGCCACCCTGCCCGCCCTGGTCCACGGGCAGCGCGCCGCCTGACCTCAGGATGCCAGGACGTCAGGACGTCACCGGCGGGGCAGGGGCACGCCGGCGGCGCGCAGTCGTTCCTCGGTGAGGGCGGTGAGCCGGGCGGCGACGGGTGCCTGTTCGCCGCGGTGGGTGTCGATGAGCCGGTACTGGGCGGAGGCCCCGGCCCAGGCCCGCAGGGCGGCGGGGTCGCCGCGCAGCGCGCCTTCGGCGAGGTGGTGCTCGGCCATGGCGGTGGCGAGTTCGCCGATCCTGGGGTCGTCCGGGTCCCAGTTCTCGGCTTCCCGGCCGCGCTTGGCCAGGTCGACGTACCCGGGGTCGGCGAGGTTGTGTTCGAGGCGGGTGAGGAAGTCGTCGAAGCCCTCGGGCACCATCGCCCGGGCCAGGACCAGGGCTTCGCGCTGGGCGGCCACGTACTGGGGGTCGAAGCCGAGGCCGGGCATCGCGTCCAGGAGCGCGCAGGCGCGTTCGGGCAGCAGGGCCCGGTCGCCTTCGGCGAGGCGGTGCAGGGTGTCGCGGCGCGCGCTCAGTTCCTCGATCCGTTCGGTCAGGCGCCGTGCGACGTCGGCGAGGGCGGTGGCGAAGTCCTCGGTGCCGGCGGCGAGCAGGGGCCCGATCTCGGCCAGCGGCACCCCGGCGGCGGCCAGGGTGCGGACCTGGACCAGCCGCAGCAGGTCGGCCGATCCGTACCGCCGGTAGCCGGAGGAGTCGCGCGGCGGCTCGTCGACGAGGGCGTGCCGGTGGTAGTGGCGCACCGTTTTCACCGTGACGCCGACGAAGGCCGCCGCCTGTCCGATCGTGACGCCGTTCGCCATCTGTCCTGCCCGCCTCGGCTTCGGGTCCGGGCGCCGTGTGCGGCCGGACGGGAGTGTCGCCCCGCAGCGTACGGGGCGCCGGTGCTCAGCCCGCAGGCCGTGCCGCACCGGCCGCACCGGCCGCGCCGGCCGCCGCGACCGCTGAGGGGCGGAACACCTCGTCGACGAGGCGCCGCTGGGCGTCCTGGAAGGCCGCCGCGACGGAGATGTCGGCGTCGTCCACGTAGTTCAGCCCGGCGGTCAGGGTCGTGCGGCCGTCGGGCGTGGCGTACATCAGCGCCGCCGAGCCGATGGTGGCGCCGTTGTGGTGGTAGACGGTGCCGGCGCCGGGGCCCAGGTCCTGGGCGAACACGCCCAGTCCGTAGCCGGCCGTCGCCTCCGGGGTGCGCATCTCGGCGAGCAGGGCGGCGGGCAGGAGCCGGCCGCCCATCAGCGCGGAGAAGTAGGTGTGCAGGTCCCGGGTGGTGGAGATCATGTCGCCGCCGGCCGCGACCCAGGAGGGGTTGTGCCGGGTGATGTCCACGGTCCGTTCCCGCCCGCCGTCCTGGTAGCGGTAGTAGCCGTGGTTGTGGGGCTCGGGGACCTCCGGCGAGGTGCCGGGCGCCACGGTGGAGTCCATCCCCAGCGGTGCCAGGACCAGCCGCCGGAGCTCCTCGGCGAACGGCCGCCCGCCGGCCGCCTCGGCCACCAGGCGCGCCAGCACGTAGTTGGTGTTGGAGTAGCTCCAGCCCGTCCCCGGCGCGAACCGGGCCGGCCGCGACAGCGACAGCCGCACCAGGTCCTCGGGCCGGTAGGTGCGCAGCCGGCCGTCCACCCACTCCTTGCCCCGCCACGCGACGCCCGGCACGACCGTCCCGTCGGGCAGGAGTTCGCCGGTGTGGCTGAACACCCCGCTGGTGTGCTGCAGCAGCATCCGCACGGTGATCCGCCGGTCCAGGGCGAAGCCGGGCAGGAGGCCGGCCACCGGGTCGTCCAGGCCGAACCGGCCCTCGGCCGCCAGCAGGAGCACCACGGTCGCCACGAAGCTCTTGGTGGAGCTGCCGATGCGGAAGTGCCCGTCGGCCAGCGCCGGGGCGCCGGCGCCCAGCTTCCGGGTCCCGGCGGCGGCGACCCACTCGCCGTGCTCGTCGTTCACCCGCACCTGCACCCCCAGGAAGCCGGACCGGGCGATCTCCTCGACGGCCTCGCGCAGCCGCGGACGCTCCGGGCCCCGGACGGAGGCGGCGGACGGGGTGGTGGACACGGCAGCGGACGGGGTGGGCGGGGTGGTGGACATGGCGCTCCTTCACATCGGTGGGGCCCGGGCTCGTTCGCCGGGCCGCCGCGCCGAGCCTCCACCCCGCCCCAGGGTCAACCTCAACCGTGATCCGGCTCACACCACCGCCCCGGACCCGCGCCCCGGGCCTGCCCGCGTCCGGGCCCCGCGCCCTCGACAGATAGCTCTCACTGAGAGCTAAAATGGAGGCATGGCCGCCACCCAGCCCGCCACGCAACGCGCCCCGGAGCCCGCACCGCTCGACGCCGCGCTCGCCGACGAGTTCTCCACCCTCCTCGTCGGGATCCAGCGCATGGTCCGCCGCCGTCTGCGCCACACGATGGAGCAGCCGAGGCTGCGCGGCGCGCAGGTCGAGCTGCTGCGCCTGGTGACGGACAGCCCCGGACTGCGCGTCTCCGACGCCGCCGAGGAGCTGTGCCTGGCCGGGAACTCGGTGTCCACCCTCGTCAACCAGCTCGTCACACTCGGCCTGCTGCGCCGCGAGGTCGACCCCGCCGACCGCAGGGCGGCCCTCCTCTACGCCACCCGGGAGGCCGTCGAGCGGATCGAGGCCTGGCGCGGGCGCCGCCGCGCGCTGATGGAGGAGATCGTCGCCGGCCTGCCCGCCGACCGGCGCGAGGCCCTGGCCGGCGCCCTGCCCGCGCTGCGCGACGTCGCGGACGGGCTGCGCGCGCTGCCCGAGGAGGGGCGATGAGCGGGGAGAGCGGCGAGGCGCTGGTCGACCGCGCCTTGCCCGTCCTCGTCCACGGTCGGCGCACCGGTTGAGGGCCGCGCCCCGGCCGCCGTGGGGCTTCGCCGTACCGCGATGCTCACCGGCACCGGCACCGGCACAGTCGCCTGATCGCCTGATCGCCTGATCGCCTGATCGCTCGGGCGCCCGGGCGATCAGGCGGAACGCGGAGTCGTGGCTGACGGTCGGGCCGGGGCCGCGGTGGTGCTTCCCGCGCGGTGGGAGGGGCGTCCGGCTCAGCGCGGTTTCTCTCCCAGGGCGTGGCGCAGCCAGTCGAGCGAGTCGGTCGCCAGGATGGCTTCGGCGAGGTCCTTGGCGGTCTGTGTGGACAGTCGGCCGCGACTGTTGTCGATCCACCGCTGTGCGTTGGCGTAGCCCTGGGCCAGGTACTCGGCCCCTTGGAGGAGGCACTCCAGTTTGTCGGCGTCGCGGGCGCAGACCGCTTCGGGCGACTCCTTGCCTTCGTACTCGGCGATGAGGTCCTTCACGGTCGACGCCAGGACCTCGGGCATGCCTTCGACCTGGTCGGCGGTGACCTTCTGCGGGTCGGCGCCGCTCGCGTATTTCTTCCCGACGTAGTTGACGTCACCGGTCCGTGTCTCGGCGACGTCGTGCCAGGTGGCGAGGAAGGCCGCCTGCGCGGGATCGGCGCCTTCCAGCCTGGCGATGATCGAGGCGAGGAGCGACGTCCGCCAGGAGTGTTCGGCGACCGACTCGGGATCGCGGACACCGGCCATCCACCAGCCGGTGCGCTTGGTGTGCTTGAGCGTCCCTGCCTCGAACAGGAACCGCGCCACCGGGGACAGGTCGTCGGCCACCGTCTGGCTCCTCTCACGCCTCGGCGAGGCGGATCGCGTAGCGGATGTTCTCCAGTTCGCGCCGTCTGCGCGGCGGCACTCCAGCGCTATCCAACATCACGGGGAGCCTGTCGCGCAGGGCGGCCGCCGACGCCCTCGAGCGGAGCAGGTCCGGCCGGGCCTGGAGCAGCGACCACACGGTGTGGATGTTCAGGTCCAGGTAGCCGTGGCCGGTGTGCAGGCCGGCGACGAGGTGGGTGAGGAGCTTGTGGCCGGACCAGGGGCCTGGTGCCGGATGTGCGATGAACTGATCGGACGGTTCAAGCGGAAGCTCGCCGATCCAGTACGCCCAGTAGTTGAGGTTCGCGGCCGCGCCGGCTTCGTCGGCGAGGGCGGTGTCGATGAAGCGGGTCAACCGGTCAGGGTCGCCGTGTCGGGCCGAGACCATCGCGACGGAGCGGGAGTTGAGCCAGGTGCTCAACCAGTCGCCGGGTCTCTCGCTTCGCTGCTGATGGGTGAGCCAGGAGCGGGTGTCGTCGTGGTCGTCGAGACCGGCGAGGTAGAGCGCCTGGCGGCGGAGGAGGAACCGGTGGCTTCCGTGGGACTCCTCCGCGGTACGCCGCATGGTGGCGAAGAAGCGGGCGCGGTCGGATGCGGCCAGTTCCGGGCCGGACGGCGCGGGCCCGCGACGCGAGCGCACCGGTGCGGGCAGCTCGCGGATCCCGCGCGGCACCTGGCCGTTGAGCGGCCAGGCCAGGACCTCGATGAGGTCACGCCGCATCACCATCGACGCCAGCGGGCTGTCCTCCGTGCCCCTGCCGTCGAGGGCGCCCGTGAGGATCACATCGGCTTCCAGTGCCCGTTCGAGGGTCTGCAGGAGCCCGGACGGCGTGCCCGCCCGCATCAGCCGGTGGCGGTTCGCGAGCATCTGGCCGACGGGCACGGCGGTGAGAGGCCGGCGGCCGCTCTCCCACCCCGCGACGGTATCCGCGGAGACGCCGAACCGTTCCGCGAATTCCTCCTGCGTGCAGCCCTGTTGCTCTCGTATCACCCGCAGGACGTATCCGGAGACGACGCCCGATCGCGGGCGCGGCGGCGTTCCCTGACCACGGGTCAGGGTTCGACATGGACTTGATCGCATGGGAGTCCCCGCCTTCGGGGTTCGCGCCGCTCTATCCGTACTCGTGGTCACTGCCGGTTCCGGTCCCGGACGCCTACCGTCGTAGTCGTCCCCGCCGAGGCTAGCCGGAGGCCGTGCCGCAGGTGCCCCGCTTCCCTCGAACCGGTGACGCGAAGCCGATGTCCGTTCCAATCCGTAGGAAAGGCCAGGGGTGAACCGACTCCTTCCCGGCCCTCCGCCGCCCGGCTCCGGCCCGGCGGGCGGCCTCGTCGCGCAGGGGAGGCGGACGTGACCCAAGCGCCGCCCCGTGCCCGGCACCCGCTCGGCATCACGAGGGCCGTCTGGACGGTCGACGGCACGGCCGCCGCCGTCGGCGTGCTCCGGACCAACGCGGCCCGCGTGCTCCACTCCTGGGGGCTCGACCCCGACGGCGACCAGAAGTTCGCCGTTCTCCTCGTCCTGACCGAACTGGTGGCCAACGCCGCCGTGCACAGCGGCTCCGGGACGGTCGACACCGAGATGTGGCGGGACGGCGACAGCATCGCCGTCACCGTCACGGACAACAGCCCCCGGGCCCCGCTCCCGCGTGCCGCCGACCCCGAGGACGAGTCCGGGCGCGGCCTCTTCCTGGTCCGCTCCTACGCCGAGTCGAGCGGCTGTGAGCGCCGGCCGGCCGGCAAGTGCGTGTGGGCGGTGATCGGCCCCCGGCCCGACCCCGAGGGCGACGCCCGGCCCCCGGCCGCCCCGGCCGCGCCGGACCCATCCGGCGCGGCCTGCGGCACTCGTGGGCCGGTCCGCACTCTCGACAGATAGCTCTCACTGAGAGCTAAAATGGGGGCATGGCCGCGACGCAGTCCCCACCGCTCGATGCCGCGCTCGCCGACGGGCTCTCCACCCTCCTCGTCGGCATCCGGCGCACGGCCCGCCGGTGCCCGCGCCGCACGAGGGGGCAGCCGCGGCTGCGCGCGCTGCCCGAGGAGGGGCGATGAGCGGGGAGAGCGGCGAGGCGGTGGTGTGCCGGGGGCTGGAGTACACGTTCCGGTATGGGCGGGGCAAGGGCGGGCAGACCCGGGCCGTGGACGGGATCGACCTGACCGTGCGCACCGGCGAGGTGTTCGGCCTGCTCGGCCCCAACGGCGCGGGCAAGACCACCACGATCCGCGCGATCACCACCCTGCTGCCGGTGGGCGCCGGCATGGTGCGCGTCTTCGGCCACGACGCCGCCCGCCGCCCCATGCAGGTGCGCCGCCTGCTCGGCTACGTGCCCCAGCAGCTGTCCGCCGACGGCGGGCTGACCGGACGCGAGAACGTCGCCCTGTTCGCCCGCGTCTTCGACGTCCCGCGCGCCGAACGCGCCGAACGCGTCGCCCAGGCCCTGGCCGCCGTCGACCTCACCGAGGCCGCCGACCGGATGGCCGCCACCTTCTCCGGCGGCATGGTGCGCCGCCTCGAACTCGCCCAGGCCCTGGTCAGCGCCCCGCGCCTGCTCGTCCTGGACGAACCCACCATCGGCCTGGACCCGATCGCCCGCACCGGCGTGTGGGAACGCGTGGACGCCGTACGCCGGGCCACCGGCATGACCGTCCTGGTCACCACCCACTACATGGACGAGGCCGAACGGCACTGCGACCGCGTCGCCCTCATGGACCGCGGCCGCGTCCGCGCGCTCGGCACCCCCGCCGAACTCAGGGACCGGGTCCGCCGGGAAGCCCCCGACACACCCGAGCCCACCCTCGACGACGTGTTCCGCCACTTCGCCGGCCGCGACCTGGCCGACGCCACGGAAGGAGACTTCGGCGATGTCCGCCGTACCCGCCGCACCGCAGGCCGCGTCGGCTGAACCCCCCGCCGGCGGACCCACCACGGACCCACCGCCACCCGCCGCGGCGGACCTGGGCCTGCTGCTGGTGCCCCCGCGCGCCCGCACCGGCTGGCGCCTGGTGCCCGCCCGCGTCACGGCCATGTGCGCCGTCGAACTCCAGAAGCTGCGCCACGACCGCACCGAGCTCTACACCCGGGCGATCCAGCCGGCCCTGTGGCTGCTGATCTTCGGCGAGACCTTCACCCGCCTCAAGGCCATCCCCACCGGCGGCATCCCCTACCTGGACTACCTCGCGCCCGGGATCATCGCCCAGTCCGCGATGTTCATCGCGATCTTCTACGGCATCATGATCATCTGGGAGCGGGACTCCGGCGTCCTCACCAAGCTCCTGGTCACCCCCACCCCCCGCGCCGCCCTGGTCACCGGCAAGGCCTTCGCCGCCGGGGTCAAGGCCGTCCTCCAGGCCGTCGTCGTGGTCCTGATCGCCGCCGCCCTGGGCGTCGCCATGACCTGGAACCCGCTGCGCCTGCTCGGGGTGGTGGCCGCCGTGCTGCTCGGCTCGGCGTTCTTCTCCTGCCTGTCGATGGCCATCGCCGGGATCGTGCTCACCCGCGACCGCCTGATGGGCATCGGCCAGGCCATCACCATGCCGCTGTTCTTCGGCTCCAACGCCCTGTACCCCGTCGACCTGATGCCCGGCTGGCTCCAGGCCGTCAGCACCGCCAACCCGCTCAGCTACCAGGTCGACGCCCTGCGCGGCCTGCTCATCGGCACCCCCGCCGACCTGCCGCTGGACTTCGCCGTCCTCACCGCCGCCACCCTGGCCGGCATCGCCGCCGCCTCCGCCCTGCTGGGCCGCCTGGCCCGATAGACGGGGAGCGGAAGAGGCAGGAGAGCGGAAGGGCGGAAGGGCGGAGAAAAGGGGGGCGCGCGCGGAGCCGGGCGCCGTCCGGCTCCGCGCGCGCAGGGGGAGGGGGTCGATCAGGCGGCGGCCCGCTGGTGGGCGCGCACGCTGGTGACCAGCTGGTCACGGATCCGCGCCGGGACCTCGGGCGCGAACCGCGCCAGGTAGTGGTTGAGATGCGTCTCGTCACCGGTCAGGAACGGCAGGTCGAACACCAGCAGCTTGCGCACCGCCAGCAGCGGCACCGGCGCCCGCAGCGGACGGAACGACCGGTTCCACAGCCCCGGCTCCTCGCACACCGGGTGGAACTGCCCGATCATCAGGCCCTGTTCGACGAACTCGTCCTTGGCCTTGCGCTGCGCCTCGTCCAGCGCGGTGGAGTCCGCCCGGTCCAGCCCGGGCAGCACCAGCAGCACCGTCAGCAGCTCGCGGTCCGACTCCTCCGCCAGGCCGGCGAGCAACGCGTCGTAGCGGGCCCGCAGTTCGCCCACCAGCGCCGGCAGGTCACCGCCCACCTCCCCGCCCGCGCCCCCGTCCCCGTCGGCGACGGCGATGTGGAACAGGCCCCGGCGCAGCGAGGGCTGGGTGTACGGGCAGACCGGCCCGCTGCGCCCCAGGTCGGGGTGGGCGGTGGTGAGGAAGCGGCGGGCCCAGCCGAGGACCTCGACGGCCTCGGGGTGGGCGGCGGCCTCGCCGGCGTCGATGCGTTCGGCGCTGAACAGGCGCAGCGCCCCGGCGGCGGGTGCGGGCGCGGTCATCGGGCGCCCCGCCACACCGGGGCCAGGCGCGGTCCGCCGCCGGGCAGGGCGATGGCCTCGCCGAAGCGGGTGAAGCCCTGGCTCTCGCACAGGCGGGCGCCGCCGGGCGAGCTGGTCTCGGCGTAGGCGGCCTGGCCGGCGGCGTCGACCTCGGCCAGGACGGCGCGCAGCAGCGCCTCGCCGGTGCGGGCGGCGCGGGCGGCGGGGTCGACGCCGATGAACGCGAGGTAGTGGTGGGGGCGGTGGCGCGGGTGGGCGCGCTGCTGGAGGCGGGTGATGGCGTCCAGGCGGCGGGCGGACTCGCCGTGGCCGCCGGCGTCGACGGCCTGGGCCAGGGCGCGGGTGGCCTCGCCGTCCTGGGCGGCGGGGGCCTCCCACACGCCGGGCGGCAGGAACAGCAGCGCCCCCAGCGCGGTGCCCGCGCTGTCGTGGGCGGCCAGGACGCCCCGGTGGGCCAGGCACTGGTCGAGGTGGACGCGGAAGAAGGCGGGCAGTACGCGGGCGCGGTGGGCGGGGTCGGGGAAGGCCCACAGCATCAGCGCGTCGTCGGCGAAGGCGTCGGCGAGCAGACGGGCCAGGGCGGGCGCCTCGTCGGGGCGGGCCCGGCGCACGGCGGTGCCCGGCAGGGGCGGCGCGGCGGCGGGCGCGGTGGCGGGCGGGGCGGGTGCGGTGGTCAACGGGCACTCTCCTCGGGCGAGGGGACGGACGAGGGGGCGGACGGTTCGACGGACGGCACAGCGGTGGGTACGGCGGTCGGTACGGCCAAAGGCACGGCGGAAGGCACGGCGGTCGGTACGGCAGCAGGTGGGGCGGAAGGCGCGGCCACCGCCTCGGCGGCCAGCGCGGCGACCCGCGCGTGCAGGCGCGGCACCCACGCCCCCGCCTCCGGCTTGATCAGCACACTGCGCAGCACCCGCGCCCCGGCGGCGTCGGCACGCACGCCCGGGTGGCGGCGGGTGAAGTCGGCGGCGTCCACCCGCAGCAGGCTCAGGTAGACGGGGTCGTGCTCGTCGTCCATGCCCCGGCGCAGGACCCGTTCGCCGGCCGCGTCGATCGCGGACAGCGACGGCACGCCGCGCGGGGTGGGGTGGTAGGTGACGATGTCCAGCTGCGGGCGCTGGTGCAGGGTCAGTTCACCGCTCGCCTCGATCAGGTCCGCCCAGTCCAGCGCGGCACGCCGGCTCGCGGCGAGCCCGGCGCCCAGCCCCTGCGGGGTGAGCGGCAGCAGTTGCAGGGTCAGCCACAGCGCGGCGGCCGAGGCGCCGGCCCGCGAGCACTCCAGGCTGATCTCGCCCAGGTGCAGCTCGGCGTCGGTGAAGTAGGTGTACGGGGAGTCGTGGGCGAAGTGCCGCCCGATCGCCGGGTCGGCGAACAGCACCGCGCCGCAGCCGTACGGCTGCAGGCCGTGCTTGTGCGGGTCGACGGTCACCGAGTCGCAGCCGCCCACCGCCCGCCACGGCGCCGGGTCCACACCCAGCCCGGCGGCCAGGGCGTCGTCGGCGGCCAGCAGCGCGAAGAACCCGCCGTAGGCGGCGTCCACGTGCACCCGGGCCCCGTAGCGGCGCGCCAGCGGCAGCACCTCGTGCACCGGGTCCACCGCGCCCAGCCCGGTGGTGCCGCAGGTGACGACGACCGTGCCCACCCGCCCGGTGCGCAGCAGCTCCTCCAGCGCGCCGACGTCCATCCGCCCCTCGGCGTCGGCGGGCACCGCGTGCCCCTGGACGCCCAGCACGTGGCACATCCGGCTGTGGGTGTAGTGCGCCTGCTCGCTGTAGGCGACGCCCCGCCCGGGGTGGCTCTGGCGCGCCACGTACAGCGCCTCCAGGTTGGCGATGGTGCCGCTGCTGGTCAGGTGGCCCACGTGCGCGGGCAGCGCGAACATGGCGGCCAGCTGCGCCACGCACTCGCGTTCCATGTCGTTGGTGGCCGGCCCGCCCTCGTAGGCGTGGTTGTTGGGGTTGAAGCGCATCGCCGTCAGGTAGCCGACCAGCGCCGCCGGGTGCGGGGGCTTGACCATCTGCCCGGCGTAACGGGGGTGGAAGAACGGGTAGTTGTGCTCCAGGCGCTTGGCGAAGCGCTCGAACGCGGCGGCGAAGTCCGCCTCGTCCACCAGGTGCGAGGGGTGCGCGGTGAAGGGCCCGAACCGCTCGCCCCACCGTTCGGCCACCTCGGCCGCCCTCGGCAGCCAGTACCGCAGGTCCACGCTTGGGCCCTTCCCTTCGAGTCCTCCGCGAGCCCACCGAGCTTGGGGCTCCTTGGCGTTGAGAGCGTTCCTCGACCGCGTCCCGAGCCACGGTGGAGCCGCGGCGCAAGGCGCCCGCAACACCCGCAGCTCACCGCCGCCGCCCCGCGCACCCCGCCCGCGCCGCCCCCGCCGCACCGCCCGCACCGCCCCCGCGAACCCCCCGCCCCGCCCCAGCCGGACCCCAACCCCGCGCGAGGGCGCGCTGCTGCAATCACCCCCGGACGAGACCGCCCCGCACCCCGCTGGGCAGTCGGGGGAGCTCACGCGGGAGGAACAACGCGATGGCCAGCAGACGCAGCATGATCGGCGCCGCCCTGGCGACCGGGGGAGGGGTCCTGCTCCTGCGCGCCACCGTGCGCCCGGCCGCCTCCGCCGCCTCCGCCCAGGCCCAGGCCCAGGCCGGGGCCGGGGCCGGGGCCGGGGCCGGGGCCGCCGGGCACACCCACCCGGCAGGCACCGGCACCGCCGCCGCGGACCCCGGCCCCGACACCGGCCCCGCCCTGGCCCCCAAGTTCACCACCGCGCTGCCCGTGCCCCCGGTCCTCGCCCCCGTCTCCACCGCCGGCGGCACCGACACCTACACCGTCACCATGCTGCGCTCCTTCGCCCGCATCCTGCCCGGGCACCGCACCGAGGTCCTCACCTACAACGGGGCCTTCCCCGGCCCGGTGATCCGCGCCCGCTCCGGGCGCCCGGTCGTGGTGCGCCAGACCAACCTGCTGGACGACGCCGTCTCCGTCCACCTGCACGGCTCCCGGGTGCCCGTCGACAGCGACGGCGGCCCGATGAACCTGCTCGGCGCCGGCGCCAGCCGCACCTACACCTACCCCAACGACCAGCCCCACGCGAGCCTGTGGTTCCACGACCACGCCCACCACATGGAATCCGAGCACGTCTACCGGGGCCTGGCCGGCACCTACCTGCTCACCGACGAGACCGAACGCGCCCTGCCGCTGCCCTCCGGCCGCTACGACCTGCCCATCGCCCTGCGCGACGCCCGCTTCGACGCCTCCGGCAACCTCGTCTACCGCATGGACGACCCCTTCAACCGCACCACCATCCTCGCCAACGGCCGCCCCTGGCCCAAGGTCGAGGTCGCCGCCCGCCGCTACCGGCTGCGCCTGCTCAACTCCTCCAACCTGCGCTTCTTCTCCCTGCGCCTGGCCGACGGCGGCCCGATCACCCAGATCGGCTCCGACGGCGGCCTGCTGGAACGCCCCCACACCACCGACACCGTCGACCTCTCCCCGGGCGAACGCGCCGACGTCGTCGTCGACTTCTCCCGCTACCCGGTCGGCTCCTCCGTCGTCCTCACCAACTCCATGCCGCCGGGCCCCGCCGAACACGTCGGCCAGGTCCTGCGCTTCGACGTCGTACGCTCCGCCGCCGACCCCAGCAGCGTGCCCGAGCGGCTGCGCACCCTGCCCGCGCCGGGGCCCGCGGCGCGCGAGCGCACCGTGGTCCTCAAGGTCGAGGAGAACCCGGGAGCGGCGCCGCGCGGCCTGATCGACGGCAAGGTGTACGACCCGGCGCGCGTCGACGCGGCGGTGGCCTACGGCACCTCGGAGGTGTGGACGGTCGTCAACGCCAACACCGACGTCCCGCACAACTTCCACCTGCACCTGGTGCAGTTCCGCGTGCTGGAGCGCAACGGCAAGGCGCCCGGCCCGGAGGAGTCCGGCCTCAAGGACACCGTGCGCCTGCTGCCCGGGGAGAGCGTGCGCCTGCACGCCACCTTCGACTCCTACCGGGGCCGCTACCCGTACCACTGCCACCTGCTGGACCACTCGGCGATGGGGATGATGGCGCAGATGGAGATCACCTGACGGGCCCGACCCGCCCGGCGCGCCCGGCCGGGCCCGTCCCCGCGTACGGACGGACCCGGCCGGGCCGGCGGCGCGTCAGGACGCGTGGATGCCCTGGCCCGGGGTGAGGATCCCCGCCGGGTCGAAGCGGCGCTTGGCCCGCGCCACCCGCTCCCACGACCCCCCGTAGTGGCGCCGCCAGTCCGCCCCCGTCATCCCCGGCACCGCCCCGATCAGGTACCGCTTGCCGCCCAGCTCCACCGCCCGGTCGTACAGCCGCCGGTTGCGCTCCAGCATCGCCGCCGTGTCCGAGCCCGGGCCCGGGAACGCCAGCAGGTCGAAGTGCCAGCCCACCGGGGCCTGCGGCAGCACCGCCAGCGGCGCCTTCACCCGCTCGCGCAGGTACGGGTAGAACAGCAGCAGCCCCGCCCCCAGGTCCGCCGCCGTCAGCACCTCGGCCGCCTCCGCCATGAACACCCGCGCCGTCGAGGCGGGCAGGAACACGCTCAGCCACGGCTTGGGCAGCCCCCACAGCCCCGCCGCCCGCAGGTACCCGGAGAACGCGTCCACCCGGAACGCGTACTCGCGCCAGCTCTGCTCCACCACCGACACCCCGCCCGGCGCCGGGCGCAGCCCCGCCAGCAGCCGCTCGCGGTCCACCGCCCGCCCCGCGTCCGCGAACGCCACCAGCTCCGCCTTGTAGCGCCACCGCGACCCGTCCGCGCTGCGCTCCACGTCGCCGACCTGGAGGTCGAAGCGGCGCTCGGCCATCAGCTTCTCCTGGTCGGCCAGGTAGGCGTCCAGGTCGTCGTAGTACAGCGAGAACACGTGGGCGCGCTCGCGCACCGGGACCAGCGCCAGGGTGGCGCGCACGATGATCCCGACCTGCCCGCCGCCGCCCAGCACCGCCTCGAACAGCTCCCGCTCGCGCGTGGGGGAGGCGGTCACCAGCTCGCCGGTGCCGGTGACCACGTCCAGTTCCAGCACCTGGTCGGCCTGGAGGCCGTAGCGCTGCACGGCGCCGCCGATGCCGCCCACGCTCAGCGTGCCGCCGACCGTCAGGTGCAGGTAGTCCGTCAGGCACGGCGGCACCCAGCCCGCGGCCAGCCCGGCGTCGACGACCTGCGCCCAGGTCGCCCCGGCCTCGACGACCGCGCGCCCCGCCCGCACCGAGACGACCTTCGACAGGCCGCGGGCGTCGATCGCGATGCCGCCGCGGGGGTTGGCCTGGCCGTAGCTGGAGTGCGACTCCAGCCCCGCCTCGCCGACCTGCGCCAGGTCCCCGCTCTGCCCGTTGACGGCCACCGGGATGCGGTGGCGGCGGGCGAAGGCCACCACCCGCTGCACGTCGCGCACCGAGCCGGGCCGCAGCACCGCCCGCGGCGCGGCGCGCACCAGGTGCCCGAAGTCGGAGGCGAAGCGCTCCGTCGCGGCGCCCTGGAGCGTCACCGCCCCGTCCAGGGCGGGCAGGCGCTCCACGCCGGCGCCGGGCTCGGCGGCCCACGCCCGGGCGCCGGTGTCCCAGCCGACGACGACGGCGGCGCCGGCGGCCGCGGCGGCGGTGGAGAGGAGGGAGCGGCGTGACAGTCCTGACCTGCTCATATCAGAATTTCTCCGATCAGTCGTCAAATAGGGATTGTTGTACCGCAACCCTCCCGCGACCACCTACCGGCCCGCACCGCGGGGCCGGTCCCGCAGCCCCACCCCGGCCTACCGCCCCACCGCCGGGGCCTACCGCCCGGCCTGCTGCTCCGTCAGGCGCAGGTCCGCCACCGCGTACTCCCACATCCGCACCTGGTAGCCGGGCGCACCGGCCGGGATGTGCGCGGCCGCCTGACGGGCCTCCGCCAGCAGCGCCCGGCGCGCCTCGGGCAGGTGCGCCGCCCGCGGGCCCTCGGCCGCCTCCCGCAGCACCAGCGCCAGCCGGTAGGCGTACACCTGCGGGCAGACCGTGAACAGCGTCCGGTACACCCACAGCCCCTCCTCGCCGTGCAGCACCCGCTCGTTGTGGCTCAGCAGCCGCACCCGCGCCCGCAGCACCAGGTCCCCGTGCACACTCGTCCCGCTCATGCGTCCCCCTTCGTCGTCGCTCTCGGCACCACCCGCCCCCGGGCACGGCGCCGGCGCGCCCCGGCGGCCCGCAGCGCGGGTGCCGGCACGTCGGGCCGTGGAAAGGGGGAGGGATGTCGCACGAGTCTGCGGCCCGCGCCCACCGCGCGGCAAGACGGAAAAGGGGTGCGCTGCGTCCTACCGAAGTGCTGCCTGACCTGGCAGGATTGGGGTCGGCACCCTCCCGGGGCGGACACCGCGCGGGCACGCGGATAGCCTGGGCCCCATGTTCGTGCTGGAGCTGAGCTACACCGCCCCGATGGAGAAGATCGACGCCGCGCTGCCGCGGCACGTCGAGTGGCTGAACGCGCACTACGCGGCGGGCGCCTTCCTCGCCTCGGGGCGCAAGGTGCCGCGCGAGGGCGGGGTGATCGTGGCGGCGGGGCAGGACCGGGCCGCGATCGAGGCGCTGGTGGCCACCGACCCGTTCGTCGTCGACGGGCTGTGCGCGTACCGGGTGACGGAATTTGTCGCGACCACCACCGCCCCCGCCCTGGACGCCTACCGCGAGCAACTGCCCGGCTGAGCCCGGGAAAGAGTTGTCCTCCCGTGCCCCGGACCGCCTGCCGTGGTTCGGGGCACCGTCGCGTTCTGGCTACGATCGGTGAGAAAGGGACATGGACGCGTACGGCACACAAGTCGGAACTGGCGGGAGAAGACGGATGGCACACGCACGGGCCGGGCAGCCGGCGCAGCCCGGTGACCTGGTGGACGTGGCGCGGCTGGTGACGGCCTACTACGCGCTGCACCCGGACCCGCAGGAGCCCGGGCAGCGGGTGGCGTTCGGCACCTCCGGGCACCGCGGCTCCTCGCTGGACGCGGCGTTCAACGAGGACCACATCGCCGCGACCACGCAGGCGATCTGCGAGTACCGCGCCGAACAGGGCGTCGCGGGACCGCTGTTCCTGGGCGCGGACACCCACGCCCTGTCCGAGCCGGCCACGGTGACGGCCCTGGAGGTGCTCGCCGCCAACGGCGTGCACGTGCTGATCGACGCCGCCGACGGCTACACCCCCACCCCGGCGGTCTCGCACGCGATCCTCGCCCACAACCGGCGCAGCCCGCGGGCGCTGGCCGACGGCATCGTGGTCACCCCCTCGCACAACCCGCCGCGCGACGGCGGCTTCAAGTACAACCCGCCCAGCGGCGGCCCGGCCGGCTCCGCGGCCACCGGCCGGATCCAGGACCGCGCCAACGAGCTGATCCGCGAGGGCCTGCGCGGCGTGAAGAAGGTGCCCTACGCGCGGGCGCTGGCCGCCGCCACCACCGCCCGCCACGACTACCTCACCGCCTACGTCGAGGACCTGCCCTCGGTGCTGGACCTGGACGCGGTGCGCGCGGCGGGCCTGCGCATCGGCGCGGACCCGCTGGGCGGCGCGTCGGTGGCCTACTGGGCGCGCATCGCCGACACCCACCGCCTGGACCTGACCGTCGTCAACCCCGTCACCGACCCGACCTGGCGGTTCATGACGCTGGACTGGGACGGGAAGATCCGCATGGACTGCTCCTCGCCGTCCGCGATGGCCTCCCTGATCGGGCGCCGCGCCGAGTACGACATCGCCACCGGCAACGACGCCGACGCCGACCGGCACGGCGTCGTCACCCCCGACGCCGGGCTGATGAACCCCAACCACTACCTGGCGGTGGCCGTCGACTACCTCTACCGCCACCGCGCCGAGTGGCCCGCCGACGCCGGCGGCGGCAAGACCCAGGTGTGCTCCGCGATGCTCGACCGCCGCGCCGCCCACCACCGCCGCCCCCCCAGTCACTTATAAACAAAAGAAG
>NZ_JBHTRF010000086.1:25487-34589 GCF_042796115.1 Kitasatospora sp. NPDC056446
AATACCAGTTTGTTTTTTGTCTGGTGGGCTCTGTTATGTGTATACGACACACCCACTCCCTGGGGGGGGCCGTCGACTACCTCTACCGCCCCCGCGCCGTGGGGCCCGCCGCCGCCGGCGTCGGCAAGACCCTGGTGTCCTCCTCGATGCTCGACCGCGTCGCCGCCGACCTCGGCCGCACCCTGGTCGAAGTCCCGGTCGGCTTCAAGTGGTTCGTCGACGGCCTGCTGGAGGGCTCGATCGGCTTCGGCGGCGAGGAGAGCGCCGGCGCCTCCTTCCTGCGCCGCGACGGCGGCGTGTGGACCACCGACAAGGACGGCATCCTGCTCGCCCTGCTCGCCGCCGAGATCACCGCCGTCACCGGCGCCACCCCCAGCGCCCGCTACCGCGAACTGACGCAGCGCCACGGCGCCCCCGCCTACGCCCGCGTCGACGCCCCCGCCGACCGCGAGCAGAAGGCCCGCCTGGCCCGGCTGTCCCCCGAACGGGTCGGCGCCGGCGAACTCGCCGGGGAGAAGATCACCGCCGTCCTCGCCAACGCCCCCGGCAACGGCGCCCCGATCGGCGGCATCAAGGTCTGCACCGACAACGCCTGGTTCGCCGCCCGCCCCTCCGGCACCGAGGACGTCTACAAGATCTACGCCGAGTCCTTCCACGGCCCCGACCACCTCGCCCGGGTCCAGGACGAGGCCCGCGCCCTGGTCGGCGAGGTCCTCGGCACCTGAGGCACCCCGCCCGTACGCCCCGCCCCGCCCGTACGCCCCGCCCGGCTCAGGTCGGGGCCGGGCGGGGCGTACGGCTCAGGACGCCGCCGCCACCGCCGCCCGCACACCGGGCCGCTCGTCGCGCGTGGTCACCGCCGCCACCGCGCACGCCGCCACCGCCAGCACCGCCGCCGCGAACGGGAACCACCGCCCGCCCAGCAACCCGATCGCCGCCGAACCCGCCACACCCCCCGCCGCCGTCCCCAGGTACAGCGCACTGCTGTTCAACGAGATCAGCAGCGGCGCGCCCGCCGGATCCAGCGACGCCAGCCGGTGCGGCAGCGCCACCGACACCGCCCACCCCGCCAGCGGCACCACCGCCGCGTACCCCAGCGCCCCCGGCATGCTGCGCCCCAGCCAGGGCAGCGCGGCGAACGCGCACGCCGCCACGGCCGAGCCGGCCAGCAGCACCGGGCGCACCCCGACGCGGTCCACCAGGCGCCCGCCCAGCCAGCTGCCGGCCACCGACATCACGCCGCAGGTCAGCAGGATCGCGCTCAGCCGGTCGCCGTCGCCGCCGGTGGCGCCGGACACGGCGGTGGCCAGGTAGATGTAGACGCTCTGGAAGGCCAGGAAGAACACCAGCGTGGTCGCCGCCGCGCCCAGCACCCGGCGCCGGCCCAGCGGGGCCAGCCGGGCCCGCAGGGCGGGGGCGGCGGCGGGGGCGGGCAGATCGCGCAGCAGGGCGGCCAGGCCCACCAGGGCGGCCAGGCCCAGCGCGGTGACGAGCCACATCGTCAGCCGCCAGTCGCCGCGCCCCACCCAGGTGCCCAGCGGCACCCCGAGCGCGGTGGCCACCGTCATCCCGCCCAGGACGGTCGCCAGTGCCCGGCCGCGCCGCTCGGGGGCGACCAGGGTGGTGGCCACCGCGTTGGCGGTCGGGGTGTAGAGGGCTGCGCCGGCGGCGGCCAGCACCCGGGTGGCGAGCAGCAGGCCGTAGGTGGGGGCGAGCGCGCTGAGCGCGTTGGCGGCGGTGAACACCGCGAGCGCGGCCAGCAGCAGGCGCCGGCGCGGCCAGCGGGCGGTGAGGGCGGCCAGGACCGGGGCGAGCAGCGCGTAGCCGAGCGCGAAGACGGTGACCAGCTGGCCGGCGGCGGGCACCGACACCCCCAGGTCGGCGGAGACCGGGCCGAGGATGCCGGCCACCACCATCGAGTCGGTGCCCATGGCGAAGGTGCCGAGGGCGAGCAGGAGAAGGCGTACGGGCACGGGCGGGCCCCCCGGGGCGAAATGGTTTGATGGACGTGCAACAGTTTGAGGCTCGTCAAACACTCGGGGATTGGTGGATGATTGTCAAACCATTCGTTTCCCGCACCCCCGCACCCCCGCACCCGCATCCCCCCGGAGGCCCAGCGCCATGAGCGTCCCGCGTGCCACGAGCGCCCCGAACCTCCCGAACGGCACGGGCGCACCGAGCACCCCGCGTGCCACGGGCGCGGACGAGCGGCTTCCCCAGCCCGCCACCGCCGACATCGACCTCGTCACCGTCCTGCACGCCCTCGGCGACCCGGTCCGCCTGACCCTGCTGCTGAGCTACGCCGACGACGCCGAGCACTCCTGCGACCCCCGCGGCCTGGGCCTGGAGCACCTGCACAAGTCGACCGTCTCCCACCACATGCGGGTGCTGCGCGAAGCCGGGGTCACCAGCACCCGCGTCGCCGGGCGCAACCGCTTCGTGCGCCTGCGCCGCGCCGACCTCGACACCCGCTTCCCCGGCCTGCTCGACGCCCTGCTGTCGGCGGCCGCGGCGGGCTGAACGGGTCGTCTGAACCGGCCGCCTGGACCGGCCGCCTGAACCGGCCGTCTGGACCGGCCGGTGTCCGGGGTGGCGCCGTGGGCCTATGCCCGCGGTCGTACCCGGCGCCCGTGCCTCCTGCCCCGGGCCGACGCGAACGCCCGGGCCGCGGCGGCACGGTGGACGCGCGCGCCGGCCTTCCGCCGGCGCTCCGCCGACCCGCCGGAGGAACCGGGCCCATGGCCAGCCGCAACCCCAGCCCTCGCCCCAGTCGTCACGGCCCCAGCCGCCGCGGCGTCCTCGCGGCCCTTGCCGCCTCGGCCGCCGCCTCGGCCGCCGGAGCCGTCGCCGCCGGGCCCGCGCGCGCCGACGCCGCAGGCCCGCCGCGCCTGTGGCTGCCCGCGCCGACCGGGCCGCGCCCGGTAGGCACCGCCCTGCTGTACCTGGACGACCCCGCCCGCCCCGTCGACGCCTGGGCGCCCGTGCCGCGTCCGCGCGAACTGCGGGTGCGCCTGTGGTACCCGGCGGCCCGCCCCGGCGGCGGCCCGCGCGCGCCGTGGATGAGCGGGGCGGAGACGGCGCACCTGCGGGACGCCTACTTCGCCGTGCCCGGCGCCCGGATCCGCTGGCCCGTCACCCACGCCGTCGCCGGGGCGCCCGCCGACCGCACCCGGCGCCACCCCGTGGTCCTCAACTCCCACGGCTCCGGCGGCGACAGCGCGTTCAACACCGTCCTCGCCGAGGAGCTCGCCTCCCACGGCCACGTCGTCGCCGCCGTCGACCACACCTACGACGCGGGCGAGGTCGGGTTCCCCGGCGGACGGCTGGTGGTGCGCGACAAGGCCCGCGTCCAGGCCATGACCGACGCCGCGATCGTCGCCTACCGGGCCGCCGACGTGCGCCGCGTCCTGGACCGGCTGGAGCGCGGCCCGCTGCCGGCCGGCCTGGGGGAGGCCCTGGACCCCGGCGCCGTCGGCATGTTCGGCCACTCCATGGGCGGCGCCACCACCGTCCAGGCCCTGCACGAGGACCCGCGCATCCGGGCCGGCGCCGTCCTGGACGGCCCGCTCTTCGGCACCGGCGCCACCGCCGACCAGCCCCGGCCCCTGCTGCTGATGGCCTCCGCCTGGGACAGCCCGGCCCGCGACGCGATGTGGGACGCCCTGTGGCCGCACCTGGGCGGCCCGCGCCGCCGGCTGACCCTCGCCCGTTCCGGCCACCTGTCCTACACCGACCTGCAACTGCTGGTCCCGCAGGGCCGGTCCGTCTTCGCCTGGCCCGCCGACCGGCTGGAGCACTTCCTGGGCACCGGCGACCCGGGGCGCGCGGTGCGGGCCCAACGCGCCTACCTCACCGCCTGGTTCGGCCGCCACCTGGCCGGCCTGCCGGCGCCGCTGCTGGACGGTCCCTCGCCGCTGTGGCCGGAGGTGGTCTTCGACGCTTGAGCCCGGGCGGCGGGCTCCGGGGGTCGCGGCGGCGGGCCCGTCCGGTCATGCCGGAGCCCGGACCCCCGCGGGGGGCGGGGGTCCGGGCGGTCGGTGCCGTCGCCCCGGCGGGGTGCCGGGACGGGGGTCGGTACGGGGTCCGGTACGGGACGGGGCTCGGGACGGGGGCGGGGCTCAGTACGGGCTGGGGCGGTTCTCCCGGGCCCACAGCTGTTCGACCTCGCTGCCGGGCGGGGGCGGGGTGAGGCCGTCGATCATCCACAGGTTCTGCGGGGTCTCGTCGATGTGGAACTCGCAGTACAGGCCGCGCCCGGTGGTGTGGGGGGCGAGGAGGTCGGCGAGCGCCTCGCGGGTGCGCCTGCGCAGCTCGGGGTCCTCGGTCTGCCGGGCGAGGTGTTCGACCACGATGCGCACGGCGGAGTCGGACGGTTCGCCGCCGAGGTGGAAGGAGCCGGGCTCGATCTCGTGGAAGAGCACCATCACGTAGAACTTCGGCAGTCCGAAGCGGGTGTAGAACGCCGTGATGTCGGTGGAGAGCTGCTGCTTCTGCTCGGGGGTGTAGGCGCGGGGCGGGTGGTAGACGTGCCACAGGGGCATGGCGGTTCCTCCTGGTCCGGTGGTCTGCGGTGCGTGGCGGTGCGTGGCGGTGCGGGCGGTGCGTGGCGGTCGGTCGGTGGCGGGTGGCGGCGGGTCAGCGGCGGGCGAGGACGGAGAGGTTCTCGACCGGGCCGGACAGGGCGGCCTTGAGGGCGCGGGAGGCGTCGTCGACGAGGACCTCGTGCTCGCCGCGTTCGAGGCCGTCCAGCACGGCGCGGGCGACGTCGGCGGGCGCGATCTTGTCGACCGGCAGGGCCGCGACCATGCCGGTGTCCGCGAAGCCCAGGTGCACGCCCAGGACCTGGGTGTGCTGGGCGGCCAGTTCCAGGCGCAGCGAGTTGGTCAGGGACCACAGGGCGGCCTTGGAGGCGCCGTAGGCCCCGGCCCCGGCGCCCCAGGACAGCAGCGAGTGGATGTCGACCAGGGCGCCGCCGCCGCGGGCGGCCAGCACCGGCGCGAAGGCCTGGGCGATGCGCAGCGGGCCGAGCACGTTGGTCTCGAAGGTGTCCCGGACCAGGGCGAGGTCGGCGCCGAGCAGCGGTGCGGCGTGGAGCACGCCGGCGTTGTTGAAGACGATGTCGACGTCGTCCGCGCGGTGCGCGAGGGCGGCCACGGAGGCGTCGTCGGTGACGTCGAGGGCGAGGACCTCCACGCGCGGGTCCTCGTCGGTGTCGGGGGTGCGGGCGGTGGCGTAGACCTTCTTCGCGCCGCGGGCCAGCAGTTCCGCGGTGAACGCCCGGCCCAGGCCGCGCCGGCCCCCGGTGACCAGGGCGGTGGAGCCTTCGATCACGGTCATGGTGTGTCTCCTTGGCTTCGCTCGTCCGTACGGCGGCGCGCCCCCGTACGGCCCGGTGCGGGTGTGGTGGGGCGGCGCCGCAACGTTTAGATTATTACCATCATCTAAACTGGATGGGAAAGTGGGGGCACCACGGTTGTGCACCACAGCCGTGCGAAAGGGTCGTACGGGAGCCGTACCGGAGCCGTACGAGCGAGAGAGGAGCCGCGGCATGCCCCGCGTGTCACGTGCCGAGGCCGAACGCAGCCGCCGACGGGTGATCGACCACACCGCCCGGCTGATCCGCGAGAAGGGCGCCGACCAGGTCAGCGTCCCCGAGGCGATGGCCGCCGCCGGACTCACCCACGGCGGCTTCTACCGGCACTTCGCCTCCAAGGACGACCTCCTCGCCCAGGCGCTCGCCGCCGCCTTCACCGAACGGCACGAGGCCATGGAACGGCTCGCCGAACCCGCAGAGCTCGCCGAACCCGCAGAGCCCGCCGAACCCGCCGAGGCACCCGACCCCGCAGGCGGGCCCGACGCCGCCGACCCCGCGGGCGAGCCCCGCGCCGAGGCGCCCGGCCCCGCCCGGCCGGACCGCTCACCCCGCCAGGAGTTCCTCCACCGCTACCTGTCCGCACTCCACCGCGACCACCCCGGCCAGGGCTGCGCCGCCGCCGCCCTGGCCGCCGACGCCGCCCGCGCCGAACCCGGCGCCCCGCTGCGCACCGCCTACACCGCCGGACTGCGCGACCTGCTCGACGGCTTCGCCCGGCTGCCTGACCCCGCCGACCGGCAGACGGCCCTCGCGGACCTGTCCACGATGGTCGGCGCCCTGATGCTGGCCCGCGCGAGCGAGGACCCGGACCTGTCCGCCGACCTGCTCGACGCCGCCCGCCACCGCCTGTCCCGGTAGGGTCGCCGGGTGCCCGCGCCCAGCCGCCGGCACCCGGAAGGACGGTGCGTGATGAGGATCAGGGGCGTGCTCTTCGACGTCGACGACACCCTGTTCGACTACTCCGGCTCGGAACGGACCGGCCTCCTCGCCCACCTGCGGGACCTGGACCTGCTGCACCGCCTGGCCTCGCCCGCCGCCGCGGTGGCACTGTGGCGCGCCGTCACCCGGGAGCCGTACGCCCGCTTCCTGGCCGGGGAACTGACCTTCGCCGGCCAGCAGCACGAACGCACCCGGCTCTTCCTCGCCGGCCTGGGCCAGGACGGCGCCGAACACCTGACCGACGAGCAGGCCGCCGCCTGGTTCGCCGGGTACACCGCCCACCGCGACGCCGCCTGGGCCGCGTTCCCCGATGCCGCACCCGTCCTGGACGCACTCGCGCCCGCCCGCCGGCTCGGGGTCGTCTCCAACTCCTCGACCGCCCACCAGCGCCGCAAGCTCCGGGCCGTCGGCCTGCTGCGCCACTTCGACGACGCCGTGCTGGTCTGCTCCGACGAGCACGGCGAGGCCAAGCCCGCCCCCGGCATCTTCCTGGCCGGCTGCGCACGCCTGGGCCTGGCCCCGCACGAGGTCGCCCACGTCGGCGACCGCCACGACCTCGACGCGCTCGGCGCCCGCGACGCGGGCCTGCACGCCTTCTGGCTCGACCGCCACGCCTCGGGCGCCCCGGCGGGGCCGGGCGTGCACGTCCTGCACTCCCTCACGGCCCTGCCCGCCGCCCTGGACGCCCTGCCCTGACCCGCATGCCCTGCCCCGCAGCGCCCTGACCTGCCCTGCCCCGCAGCGCCCTGACCCGCATGCCCTGACCCGCCGCCGGGCCGCCGCCTTCCGGGCCGCCCGCCCGGCCGCCGGTCAGCCGCCGGTGCCGAGCATCTCGCGGCAGCCGTCCGTCAGGCCGGTGACGGTGACCGGGACGGTGGCGTGCCGCGCCCAGTCCGCCCGGGACAGGCGCAGCCGCCGGGACTGCGCCACCCGCCCGTCCAGGACGTCGTGCTCGATGCCGTCGTCGCGGTAGCCGAGCTTGCGGGAGACCGCGAGCGAGGCCGGGTTGTCGCTGAACGACACCGAGGTCGCCCACTGCGCGTCCAGGCCCTCGAAGGCCAGGTGGAGCATCGCGGCACGCATCTCGGTGCCCAGGCCGGCGCCCTGGTGCTCCAGGCCGACCCACGAGCCCGAGGAGATCTCGCGGCGGACGCCGAACTCCTTGGCCCGTACGTCCTGCACGCCCACCGGCTGCCCCTCGCGGAAGGCGACCAGGCTCAGCGCCCAGTCGTCCGGCGTCCAGCGGCCCAGCCGCCGCCAGTGCATCCGCAGGACGTGCCGGGCGCGTTCGGCGGGCGGCAGCGCGCCCCACGGGGACAGGAACGGGCGCTCCTGCGGCAGGTGGACGCCGCGCGCGGCGAGGTCGGCGAGCCGAGCCAGCTCGTCCTCGGCGGGCAGCCGCAGTTCCAGCCGGGGGGAGGTCACGCGCAGCCCCAGCAGGGGCCAGTGGTCGATGAGCATCGGGCCAGTGTGCCGGGGGAGCGCCACGCCCGCACCGGGGTTTTCCCACCGCCCGGGGGCGCCGCAAGCCGCCGCCCGGGGGCGCCGGAAGTCGTCATTGGGGGCGCCGCAAGCCGTCACCCGGGGGCGCCGGAAGTCGGCCCGGCCGACTTCCCGCGTCCCACCCGCCCCCACCAGGTGACCTACAGTCATCTCATGTGCGCACAAAGCGATACCGGCCGGTCCGGAGGCCGCCTGCCCACCCTGACCGCCCTGCGCTTCGCCGCCGCCCTCGCCGTCTTCCTCTTCCACGCCTTCCTCACCGTCAACCCGCTCCGCCCGCAGGCACCCCTCGGCTTCTTCGCCGACCGGCCCCTCGCCGACGCGCTCGCCCACGCCACCTCCAAGGCCGGGTACGCCGGGGTCTCCTTCTTCTTCCTCCTCAGCGGCTTCGTGCTCGCCTGGTCGGCCCGCGACGGCGAGCGCCCGGCCGCGTTCTGGCGCCGCCGCCTGGCCCGCGTCTACCCCTCCCACCTGGTGATGTGGGCCGCCGCACTGCTGCTGTCCGCCCAGGCCCTCCCCGTCCGGGTCTGGCTGCCGAACCTCCTGCTCGTCCACGCCGCTTCCCCCGACCCGGAAGTCAACTCCGGTATGAACACCCCCAGTTGGTCGCTCTGCTGCGAGCTGCTGTTCTACCTGCTCTTCCCGCTCCTGCACCGCGCCCAGCGCCGCCTGCCCGACCGCGCCCTCCCCGCGGGCATCGCCCTGGCCCTGCTCGCCGCCGCGGCCGTCGCCGCCACCGACGCCGCCCTGCTGCCCGACGGGCCCAGGATCACCCAACTGCCCGTCTCCCTCGACCAGTTGTGGTTCGGCTACCTCTTCCCGCCCGCCCGCCTGCCGGAATTCGTCCTCGGCATGCTGCTGGCCCGCGCCGTCACCGCCGGCCTCACCCCGCGCATCGGCCTCACCACGGCCGCCCTCCTGCTCCCGCCCGCCTACGCGCTCACCCTGGCCGTGCCCGCACCCTACGACTTCGTCCTGCCGATGGCCGTCCCCCTGGCCCTGGTCCTCTGCGCCGCCGCGCACCGCGACCTGCACCACCCCGCCCCCGCCCGCCCGCTCACCCAGTGGCTGGGCAACGCCTCCTTCGGCTTCTACCTCTGCCAGGGCGTCGTCCTCTTCCACGGCCGCCCCCTCCTGTTCGGCGAACACACCTACCCCGCCCCGCTGGCCGCCCTGCTCACCCTGGCCGCGTTCGCCGCCGCCCTGGCCGTCGGCGCGCTGCTCCACGCGGCGGTCGAGCAGCCCGGCGTGCGCCGGCTCGCCGGCCCGGCCGCGCCGCAGCGGCG
>NZ_JBHTRF010000087.1:0-8840 GCF_042796115.1 Kitasatospora sp. NPDC056446
GGGGCCGGGGGGGGGCCCCACCCTCGGCGCCCCGCCGGGGGTTGGGCCCCCGGGCGGGGGGGGGCCGCCGGCGCGGGGGGGGGCGCGGCGACGGCGGCCGGGGTGCTGCACCGGCTCGGCCCGCTGAAGCGCAACCTGGTGCCGGAGGTCTGCTTCGGTGCCGGGGCCGGGCTCGCGGTCGGTGCCGTCGGCTACGCGGCGGCGGTCGCGGCCGCCCGCCGGTGGCGCGGCGGGCGGCCCGGGCCGGGGGCCGGAACGGGCAGCCCCCGGGCCGAGGTCCGTCAGGCGGAGCGCAGTTCGGCGTAACGGCGGAGGAAGAGGGCCTCGGTGAGGGCCATCCGCTCCAGCTCCTGCGGGTCGACGCTCTCGTTGACCGCGTGGATCTGGGCGGTCGGCTCCTCGACGCCGATCAGTACGATCTCGGCCTTCGGGTAGAGCGAGCGCAGGGTGTTGCACAGCGGGATCGAGCCGCCCTGCCCGGAGGAGACCATCGCGGTGCCGAAGGCCTCGGCCATCGCCTCACCCATCGCCTCGTACGCCGGACCGGTGGTGTCGGCGCGGAACGGGGCGCCGCTGCCCTGGCGCTCGACGGTGAGCCGGGCGCCGAGCGGGACCCGCGCCTCCAGGTGGGCGACCAGCGCGTCCTGGGCGGCGGAGGCGTCCGTGCCCGGCGGGACCCGCAGGCTGATCAGGGCCTTGGCGGTGGCCTGGACGGAGGAGGTGGCGCCGATCACCGGCGGGGCGTCGATGCCGAGGACGGTGACCGCCGGGCGGGCCCAGAGCCGGTCGGCGATGGTACCGGTGCCGGTCAGGGCGACGCCGTCGAGCACCTTGGCGTCGGCGCGGAACTGCTCCTCCGGGTACTGCACGCCCTCCCAGCTGCGGTCGGTCTCCAGCCCGGCGACCGTGACGTCGCCGTTCTCGCCGTGCAGCGAGGCCAGCATCCGGACCAGGGACTGCAGCGCGTCCGGGGCGGCGCCGCCGAAGGCGCCGGAGTGCAGGTTGCCGGCCAGGGTGGTGACCGAGGCCTCGATCACCGTCATGCCGCGCAGCGAGGTGGTCACCGTGGGCAGGCCGGCGGCGAAGTTGCCGGTGTCGCCGATGATGATGGCGTCGGCGGCGAGCAGCTCGGGGTTCGCCTCGGCGTAGCGCTCCAGACCGCCGGTGCCCTGCTCCTCCGAGCCCTCCACGATGATCTTCAGGCTGACCGGGTAGGTGTCCCCGTACACCTGGCGCAGCGCCCGCAGGGCGGTCAGGTGCATCAGGACGTTGCCCTTGCAGTCGGCGGCGCCGCGCCCGTACCAGCGGCCGTCGCGCTCGGTCAGCTCGAAGGCGGGGCTGAGCCAGGCGTCCTCGTCGAGCGGGGGCTGGACGTCGTAGTGCGAGTAGAGCAGCACGGTCGGCGCGCCCTCGGGGCCGGGCAGCTCGGCGTAGACCGACTGGGTGCCGTCCGGGGTGTCGAGCAGCCGGACGCCGGTCAGGCCCTCGGCGGCGAAGGCGTCGGCGACCCAGCGTGCGGCCTTCTCGCACTCCTCGACCGGGAACTGGCGCGGGTCGGCGACCGACGGGAAGGCGACCAGTTCGGCGAGGTCGGTGCGGGCACGGTCCATCAGGGACCGGACGGCGTCGGCCAGGGGCTGTGACATCGGGGCTCCGAGGGGGGACGTCCGCCCGCGGGGTGCTGCGGGCGGTGGGGGCGGTTGGGGTACCGCCGATCATAGGCGGCGCGGAATCGGGTGCCCCGGGGGTCGGGCGATCCTGTTCCGGCTCCTTCCTGCTTCCGGTTCCTGCTTCCGCTGCCGTTCCCGCTTCCGGTTCCTGCTTCCGCTTCCGGTCCGGCTTCCGGCGGTCGCGGGTGGTTCGGGTGGTGCGGCGTCCGACCGGGCGGGCGGACGCATAGAATTGCTCGACGTGACTGACTCCGGAAGCTCCGATTCCCGTAGCCCGCTCGCCAGCCCGCACGACGGCGCGGCCTCACCGCTCGACGGCGTCTGGGACGTCGTGGTGGTCGGCGCCGGACCGGCGGGTTCCTCGGCGGCGCACGCCGCCGCCGTCCAGGGTCGCCGGGTGCTGCTGCTCGACAAGGCCGAGCACCCCCGCTACAAGACCTGTGGCGGCGGCATCATCGGCCCCTCCCGTGACAGCCTGCCGCCGGACTTCCGGCTGCCGCTGCAGGACCGGGTGCACGCCGTCACCTTCGCGTACGACGGCCGGTACACCCGGACGCGGCGTTCCCGGCGGATGCTGTTCGGCCTGGTCAACCGGGACGAGTTCGACCTGCGCCTGGTGCAGGCGGCGAAGGAGGCCGGGGCGGTGCTGGTCACCGGAGTGACCGTCACCGGTGTCGAACAGCGCGGCGGCGAGCACCGGACCGCGCTGGTCACGGCGGCCGACGGCCGGACCTTCGAGGCCCGCGCGGTGGTCGGCGCGGACGGCAGCGCGAGCCGGATCGCCCGGCACGTCGGCGTCACCTTCGACCAGATCGACCTCGGCCTGGAAGCGGAGATCCCGGTGCCGCCGCAGGTCGCCGCCGACTGGGCGGGCCGGATCCACCTCGACTGGGGCCCGCTGCCCGGCAGTTACGGCTGGGTGTTCCCGAAGACCGAGACCAGCAGCCTGACCGTCGGCGTCATCTCGGCGCGCGGCGACGGCGAGCGGACCAAGCAGTACCTCGCCGACTACATCCGGCGGTTGGGCCTGTCCGGCTTCACCCCGAGCGTCGAGTCCGGGCACCTGACCCGCTGCCGGGCCGAGGACTCGCCGCTCTCCCGCGGCCGGGTGCTGGTCGCCGGGGACGCGGCCGGGCTGCTGGAGCCGTGGACCCGTGAGGGCATCTCCTACGCGCTGCGCTCGGGCCGGCTGGCGGGCGAGTGGGCGGTCAAGGTCGCCGAGGCCGGCAACGCGGCGTCGGTGCGGCGCGAGGCGCTGAACTACGCGTTCGCGATCAAGGCCGGGCTGGGCGTGGAGATGCGCGCGGGCAAGCAGCTGCTGGGCGCCTTCGAGCGGCGGCCGTACCTGTTCCACGCGGCGGTCTGCCTGGTGCCGCCGGCCTGGCGGGCCTTCGCCCGGGCCACCCAGGGGCACACCACCTTCTCGCAGGTGCTGCGGCAGTACCGGGCGGCGCGGAGGCTGACGTCGATGGCGTCGCGGTAGAGCGGTAGAGCGGTAGACGTGGTGCGGGGCCGGTGCTCCTCCTTTCGGGGAGGGGCACCGGCCCCGTTCTCCTTGCGCGGCGGGCCACTTGGGCCCGGCGGCGGGGGTGAGGGCTACTTGAGCCCGGTGTCGAGGGCGTTCATCAGGGTGCCGGACGGGGTGTCGCCGGACATCTCCCAGATCATGCCGCCGAGCAGGTTCTTCGACTTGAGGTAGGCCGTCTTCTGGGCGATCGACCAGGCGTCGTCGAAGGTCCACCACTGGCCGCCGGCTCCCGTGTAGCCGTACGTCGCAATGGACTTGGGGTCGTGGTAGACGGTGAGGTTGGAGAGGCTGGTGACCAGGTTGTTGTACCCGCGCGTCCCGGCCTCCTCGGCGAACTGGCCCGGTGCGGCGCCCGTCGCGGACTGCCAGACGCCCTTCGCGCCGCCGTCCGCGACGCCCTGCCAGCCGCGCCCGTAGAACGGGAAGCCGATGGTGAGCTTGCGCGGGTTGACCCCGGCGCCGAGGTAGGCCTGGACGGCCGCGTCCACGCTGAAGTGGAAGTTGTACGGGTCGTTGGGGTCCTGGTAGAGGTTCGACGCGTGGCCGGTGCGGTTGGGCTCCCACGAGTTGTCGCTGCCCGAGCCGTGGAAGTCGTAGCCCTGGACGTTGGCGATGTCCAACGAGGTGAAGATCTTGCCCAGGTCCCAGCCGGCCGCGACCTTCGCCGGGTCCGCCGGGGTGAAGGCGGTGAGCAGCTTGTGGGGGCCGCCCGTTGCGTCGAGCTGCTTGCGGAACTCGGCCAGCAGCAGGGTCAGGTTGTCCTTGTCGTTGGCGCTCCAGTGGTTGCCCGGGTGGCCGTCGGCGGAGCCGGGCCACTCCCAGTCGAGGTCGATGCCGTCGAAGATCCCCGCCGCCACACCGTCGCCACCGGCGCCGTTGTAGAGCGGCAGGTTGCCCTTGATCCAGGTGTCGACACAGGACTTGACGAACTTCTGGCGCGAGGCGTCGGTGGCGGCGACGTCGGAGAAGTACTTGGAGTACGTCCAGCCGCCGAGCGAGACGACCACCTTCAGGTTCGGGTACTTGGCCTTGAGCTTCTTCAACTGGTTGAGGTTGCCCCGGAGTTTGCCCCAGCCGTCGTCGGCCACGCCGTCCACCGACTGGTCGGCGCTCATCGGGCGGGCGTAGTCGGCGTCGGCGTCACCCGCGCCGGTGCCCTGGTCCGGGTCCTGCGGGTTGGCGGTGGTGCCCTTGGTGACACCGGCGAGGCAGGTCAGGTTGACCGGATCGATGTTCTCGAAGGCGTAGTTGACGACGTCGAGCTTGGCGGCGCTGCCCGAGGTGTCGAGGTTCTTCACGAAGTACTGGCGGCCGTAGATGCCCCACTGGACGAAGTAGCCGACCCGGGCGTACTTTCCGGCGCCGACCAGGTCCGAGGTGGTCACCGAGAGCGGGGCGGAGGCGGGCGAGGCGTTGTCGGCGGGGTCGCGGGCCTTCACGGTGAAGGTGTAGGCGGTGGACGGGGAGAGGCTGCCGACCGTCGCGGTGAGCGTCTTGCCGGTTACCGTCGCCACCAGGGTGGGGCCCTGGTAGACGTCGTACGCGGCGACCCGGACGTTGTCGGTCGAGGCGTTCCAGGCGAGCGCCACGTCCGTCGAACCGACCGACGTGGCACGGAGGTTGGTCGGTGCGGTGGGCGGGACGGTGTCGGTGGACGGGTCGAAGGTGGCGGCGGTCACGGGCGCGCTGAGCGGCCCGGTGTTGCCGCGACTGTCCTTGGCCCGGACGGTCAGGGTGTACGAGGTGGCCGGGGTGAGGCCGCTGACCAGGGTGCTGGTGGTCGGGCTGGAGGCGAGGACCGTGCTGCCGTTCAGCACGTCGTACGAGGCGACCGGGAAGTCCCCGCCGGTGGCGGCCGGCCAGCTCAGGGCGAGCGTGTGCGCGGTGGACTCGGCGACCGTCGGGGTGCCCGGCGCGGACGGCGGGACGTCGGGTGTGCCGTCGCACTTGTCGCCGTTGATACGGCAGTTGAGCGGGGTCGCGACCGGGCCGTTGCCGACGAACCAGAAGCTGTACGGCTCGGTGGTGCTGTGGGCGTTCACGGTGGAGTTGTAGAACGCGGCGACGGCGCTGACGTGTCCGCCGGTGACGGTGGCGGTGCCGTTGTAGCTGTTGCCGATGGTGACGCCGGGCGGGAGGTCGAACTCCAGGGTCCAGCCGGACACGGCGGTCGCGTTGTCGTTGTGGACGATGTAGGTGCCCTGCCACCAGGACCCGTTGTTGGCGGTGGTGAAGGTGGCGGTGAGCTTTCCGGCGGCGTTCGCCGGGGCGGCCAGCGCGGTGAGCGCGGCGAGGGGGAGGAGCAGGACGGCGAGCAGCGCCAGCAGTCTGCTGCGCACGCGCGGGCGCCCGGCCCGGGATCGAGCGGACATGGTTCTCCCTGTGGCTGTGGGGGTGGAACAGGGTGACGTAGAACCGGGGTTGATCCGTGTGCGATCGGTGCCCGCGCCGTGGGGAGACGGGGCATGGGCACTGTAGGAGGACTGGACCAATGCGTCAACAGGTCTGTACCACTTGGGAGTTGAGTGGGGGCGGGGTGGGACGGGGAGGGGTGGGGCTGCTCGTGACCAGACCGGTGGCGGCGAGGACGGACAGGTGCTGGCTGACCGCGCCCGGGGTGACGCCGAGGCGGTAGGCGAGGTCCGTGGTGGACGCGGGTTCGGCGAGCATGGCCAGCAGCCGGGCCTTCGGCGCTCCGACCAGTGCCTTCACGGCCTGCGCGGGCACCGGAGCGCCCCGGCCGCCCATGCCCGCCTGCCCGCGCGCCGGGTAACTGATCTGCGGCGCCCGGTCGCTGCTGATCATCGTGATCGCGCCGCGGACGAAGAAGGTCGGGCAGAGCACGAGCCCGCGCCCGTCAACCGGGGTCTCCACATCGCCGTCCGTCCAGTGCCGGTTGATCGATAGGACGCCGTCCTCCCAGCGGAGGCGGTGGTCCAGATCGGCGAAGAGGGCCGTCGCGCCGTGCCGGGAGAGCAGACGGGCGCGGTAGACCAGGTCGGCCTCCAGGACCGCGCGGGCCTGCGGCCACCAGGTGGGCGCGAGGCAGACCTCCCAGTACTCCCCGGCACCGGTGGCGTTGTCGCCGCCCTGCGGCGGCGCCTGCACCCCGACCCGACGGTCCGCCGGCTGGCCGGGATCACCCTGGTCAACACGGTGGGCAACGGCCTCTCCCTCGCCGTCGCCGTGCTGTTCTTCACCCGGGTGCTCGGCCTGAGCGCCGCCCAGTTGGGGCTCGGCCTGACCGCCGCCGGCCTGTGCGGAGTCGTCGCGAGCGTGCCCGCAGGCCGGGCCGCCGACCGGTGGGGCGCCCGGCGGGTGCTGGTGGCGCTGGTCTCGGTGCAGGCGGTCGGCACCGCCGGGTACGCGCTGGTGCACAGCTACCCGGCCTTCATCGCGCTGGCCTGCCTGGTCTCCGCCGTCGACCGGGGCTCCGCCGCCGTACGGAACGCGCTCTACGCCGAGGTGCTGCCCGCCGATCGCCGGGTCGCGGGCCGGGCCTACCTGCGGGTGGTGACCAACGCGGGCATCTGCGCGGGCACCGCCCTCGGGGCGGTCGCGCTCCAACTGGACACCCGGCCGGTCTACCTGACGGCGATCCTGGCCGACGCCGTCTCCTTCGCGGTCGTCGCCGTCCTGTTCCTGCGCTTCGCCGAGCCGCGCCGCGCACCGGTGGCGGAGCCCTCGGCGACGGTCGGAGCCCCGGAGCCGTCCGCCGCCTCGGGCAAGGGCGTCAAGCCGGGCAAGGGCGTCAAGCCGGGCAAGCGGCGGAACCCGGCCCTGCGCGACGGGCCGTTCCTGGCGGTGACGGCGCTGAACGCAGTGCTCTGCCTCCAGTTCGCCGTCCTGGAGGTCGGCGTGCCGCTCTGGATCGTCCAGGAGACCGACGCGCCGCGGATCACCGTCGCGGGCACCCTGATCGTCAACACCCTGCTGGTGATCACCCTCCAGGTCCGGGCCACCCGGGGGACCGAGGAGCGGTCGGCGGCCGCCCGGGCCTGCGGGCGCGCCGGGGTGATGCTCGCCGCCTCCTGCCTGGTCATCTCGTTGGCGCACGGTCTGCCCGCGATCGTCGCGGCCGTGGTGGTGCTCGGCGGGGTCGCCCTGCAGTCCCTCGGAGAGGTGGTCGGGCAGGCGGGCGGTTGGGCGCTCAGCTACGACCTCGCGGGCGAGCGGGACCACGGCGCCTACCAGGGCGTCTTCAACGCGGGGACGGCTGCGGCGCTGATGGCCGGCCCGGCGCTGGTCAGCACCCTGGTGGTCGGATGCGGCAGGATCGGCTGGGTCGTCCTGGGCGCGGTACTGGCGGCGGCGGGCCTGGCGATGCGCCCCGCCGCCCGGTGGGCGGGGCGACGGGACGGGAGCCCCGGGGCGTGCCGGGAGGCGGGGCGCGGTCGGTGGTCGGACGGGACCCGCCCCGCTGCCCGGCCTCAGCGCACCACCTCGGGCAGCTCGCGCAGGAACGGCCGGTCGGTGGCGGGGAGTCGGGCGGCCGGCCCGGCGGCGCGCAGCACGACATCGAGGACGGCGTCCGGATCGGCGGCATAACCCCCGGCAGCCCAGGCGGCGTTGGCCTCCACCACGGCCCAACGGCCGTTCGCCGTAAGGCCGACGTCCACCACGGTGGCGCTCGGCAACGGCACACCCGCCGCCGAGACCGCCAGGACGTCCCGGGTGAACGCGAGCGCGTCGGAGGCTTCTCCGTCCGGTGCCGACGCGCTGTCCGGGCCTGCCCCGACGGCGGTACCGTCCGGGTCCAGCGGCGCGACGGACAGCTCGCCGTCCACCGCGTACCGGGACCCGGCCCGCACCACGCCGTCCAGGACGAACAACCGGTACTCCGTGACGAACCGGACCACCTCGCTCACCAGCACCGGGGTGTCGCCGTCCAGCACCTCGGGCCCCGGCAGCGCACCGCCGTCGGGGTAGACCCGGGCCGCGAACAGCTTGTCGGCCGGCGGCTTGACGAAGGCCGGGCTGCGCAGTCGGCGGGCCTCGGCCAGGGTGGTGCAGGTGACCCGCCGCCCCGTCAGGGTGAGCGGCAGCCGGGCCAGCCAGTCCTCGGCGGGCTCCAGCAGCCCGAGGCCGAGCTCCCGTCCGACGGCGTCACCGAACAGCGGCCCGCCGTACACGTGCACCGCCGGGCCGCCGAGCAGTTCGCGCGGGGCCTGCCAGGACGTCGCGGTGTACGCCCGCAGACCGCGGCGCCCGGCGGCGGTGCGCAGCGCGAGTCCCGTCTCGTTGATGCGCGGTGCGAGGAGCAGGACGGTGGTGGCGGCGGTCTCGCGGCCGGGGTCGAGGTCGGGGTCGGTGAGGGCGGGGCGGTCGGTGGTCATGGCGGCGATGCTGCCGGGGGCGCGGGGGTGGTGGCCACCGGATTTCGGCTCCGGCGAGGCTGAGTGAGGCCTGAGTGAGGCCTGAGTGAGGCCCGAGCGCGGGCCGTGCGGTTCCGGCGGCGGGGGCGGGTGGGCTTCGGCCGGGAGGCGGGAGAGCCCCCGAGGAGTGACGGGTGGGCTCTGGCCGAGGGGAGGGTGGGCGTGCCAGAGTCGTCCGGGCGCGGTCCGGGCACCCCCCCCCCCCCCCCCCCCCCCACCCCCCCCCCGCCCCGAGGCCGCCGCCCCCCCTGAACACCGCCGAGGCCA
>NZ_JBHTRF010000087.1:8850-34275 GCF_042796115.1 Kitasatospora sp. NPDC056446
TGTGTGGGCCGTGGTGGGCCCCGGGGGGGGGCGGGGGGGTTCGGGGGGGGGGGGGGGGGGGGCTTGGGGCGGGGCGGGGGGAGCGCCCCCGTGGGGGTCGGGGGGGGCTCGGGCCGTGGGGTGGGTGGGCGTGCCAGCGGGGGCGGGGCGCGGCCCGGCCCCCCGGCCCCGCGCCCGCAGTCCGACCCACCCTCAGCCGGAAGGCAGGCCCCGCCGATGACCAGCGCAGAGCCCTTCGTCCGCGTCAGCACCGCCGACGCCGTCACCACGCTCACCCTCGACTCGCCGCACAACCGCAACGCGCTCTCCACCCGCCTGATGGCCGAGCTGCACGCCGGCCTGGCGGTGGCCGCGGCCGACCCGGAGGTCCGTGCCGTGGTCCTCGGGCACACCGGCAAGGTGTTCTGCGCGGGCGCGGACCTCTCCGAGGCGACCGGTGCGGACCCGACGGTCGGCCCGCGCGGCCTGGTGGAGCTGCAGCGGGCGATCGTGGACTGTGCCAAGCCGGTGATCGCCGTCATCGACGGGCACGTCCGGGCGGGCGGCCTCGGCCTGGTCGGCGCGGCGGACCTGGCGGTCGCCGGGCCGGCCTCGACCTTCGCCTTCACCGAGGTCCGGCTCGGCCTCGCGCCCGCCGTCATCTCGCTGCCGCTGCGCCCCAAGCTGGAGCCCCGGGCCGCCTCCCGCTACTACCTCACCGGCGAGGTCTTCGACGCGGCCGAGGCCGCCCGGATCGGTCTGATCACCAGCGCCGCCGAGTCCGCCGAGGACACCGGCGTGGTGCTGAAGGGCCTGCTGGACGCGCTGCGCCAGGGCTCCCCGCAGGGGCTGGCGGAGTCGAAGCGGCTGGCCAACGCGGATGTGGTGCGCTCCTTCGAGCGGGACGCCGACGAGCTGGTCCAGCTGTCGGCGCGGCTGTTCGGTTCCGCCGAGGCGCAGGAGGGCATGCGGGCGTTCCTGGAGAAGCGGCCCGCGCGCTGGGTGCGCTGACCGCTGGTGCGCTGACCGCTTACCGCCGGGTGCGCCGGCCGCTGGGCACGCCAGCCGCCAGGTGCCGCAGGCGCGCCCACGCCTCGGCGGGTCCCGTCCCCGCCCGTGGCACCCGGTCGGCGGGCGTCACGACCAGCGGACCGTCGCCGCGTCGCGCCAGAGGTCGAGCAGGTCCGGGTCGCCGGCCCTCTCTACCTCGGGGGCCTGCTCGGCGGTCAGCCGGTTCCACAGCAGCAGGTAGAGCACGCGGGCGGGGCCGGTGAGGGTCAGGTCGGCGGGCTCGGGGCTCTCGTCGGTGGTGACGGCCGGCGGCTCCTGGGTGATCGTCACCAGCCAGGATCCGGGGCCGTCGGTGGCCCGGATCCGAAGGGTGCGCGGCCGCTCGCTGCGCAGCGTGGACCGGCTGCGGCTCATGAAGGCGCGCACCAGCTCGTCGATGCCGTCCAGGGCGAGCGCGGTGTCCACGGCGGGACCGGGCAGGCCGGCGGCCTCGTCGGCGTCGTGGCGGTGGACTGCGGTCTCGTGGGCCTGGCGCCGGGCCCAGAACGCCAGTGGGCTGGGCGCGGCCAGGAAGCTCCAGCACTCGGTGTCGGCCGGGGCGCGGGTGAGCGCGTCCACCAGGGCGGCGTGGCCCGCGCGGTACCAGTCGAGCAGTGCGGCGTCGTCCGGCATGGGCCCGACGGCGGCCTGCGCGTCCGCCTCGTCCATCGGCGCCGGCAGGCCCTTGGACAGGGTGGCGGTGGCCCAGCGGTGGACGTAGCCGATGTGCCGCAGCAGGTCGCCCAGCTGCCACTCCGGGCAGGTGGGGACGGGCGCGGCCAGGTCGGTACGGGCGGCGGCCTCGGCGAGCCGGGTGCCCTCGAGGCGCAGGGCGTCGATGTGCGCGGTGATCTCCATGGGGCGGAGTCTTCCACCGGCGGGTGTCGCGGGTCGCGGGTTTCGGACATTTCTTCGAATGGTCGGTGAGGGGTTCCCCGGGGTGGCCGGTATCGGCCCGGACGGCTGCTGCGGACAGTGCCGCAGACGGCTCCCGCGGACGGCTCCCGCGGACGGGGTGAACGGGGCGGGTGTGACGTTGGCCGCCCCGCGCCCGGGCGCCTGCTACGGGCCGGTAACGTGAGCGCATGCCGATAACCCGCTCGCTCCTCTCCGCCGTCCGGGCAGGTGGCCGCCGTGCTGCCGGGCGCCTCGTCCACCGGGGCTGGCGCTGGGTGCAGCGGACCGGCGCCGTGACCAACCGGAGCCCGGGGCCGTACCGGTTCGGCGAGCTGGGGGACGGCACGACCCTCGCGTTCCCGCTCGGGGCGGTGTTCAACGAGCAGTGGATCACCATCGGGCCGTTCTCGATCATCGGCGAACGGGTCACCATCAGCGCCGGGTTCCTGCCCGGCCTCGACCTCGGGCCGGAGCCGATCGTGCGGATCGGCGGCGGCTGCGTGATCGGCCGGGACAGCCACATCGTCGGCCACCAGTCGATCGTGCTCGGCGACGACGTGTGGACCGGGCCGGGCGTCTACATCTCCGACCAGGCGCACGAGTACCGGTCCACCGACCTGCCGATCGGCAAGCAGTGGCCGCGCAACGAGCCGGTGGAGATCGGCGCGGGCAGCTGGATCGGCACCGGCGCGGTGATCCTGCCGGGGGCGCGGATCGGCCGCAACGTGGTGGTCGCGGCGGGCGCGGTGGTGCGCGGCGAGGTGCCCGACCACAGCGTGGTCGCCGGGGCGCCGGCCAAGGTGGTCCGCCGCTGGACCGAGGAGGAGGGCTGGCAGCCGCCGCTGCGCCACGACGCGCCCCAGCCGGTGCCGGACGGCGTGACGGCGGAGCAACTGCGGGCCCTGGTCGGATGGGACCTGAGGCTGCCGGGGGAGCAGGGCTGACGAGGGAGCGGAGCCGCCGGGCGAGCCGGGCTGCCGCCGGACGAGCAGGGCTATCGCGGGGCGAGCCGTGCTGGCGAGGGCTTTGCCGATCTTTTAGCCGGAATCCCGGGATCTCCGGCCGGAGCCCCCGTTCTTCTGATGAATCGTCGGCTAGGGTGCCGCATGTTCGATCTTCATCGACCTTTTCAACGGGGGATTTCCATGCGCAACCGTCTCGTCGGCGGCCTCGTCACCGCCGGACTCGTCCTGGCGGCCGGGATCGCGACCGCGCCCGCCGCCTCGGCCCAGGCCTCGCAGTACTGCGGCTACACCGGCGCCCAGCCCACGCTTCGCTACAACTCCACCGGTGACGCGGTGAAGCAGCTCCAGTGCGAGCTCAACCACGTCACGTACTCGTCCTGGAACAGCCACTTGGACGAGGACGGGGACTGGGGCAACGCGACCGACGCGGCGGTCCGGCGGTTCCAGGGGTGCACCGGGCTCGGGCAGGACGGCATCGTCGGCCCGCAGACCTGGGACAAGCTGAACGGCTGGGTGCTGACCCACGGCTGGATCAACTGCTGAGTCGGGGACCGGAAAGCCGGAGCGGGTGGGTCCGGGGCGGGTGGGTCCGCTCGCCCGGCCCGCTCGCCCGGCCTGGTCCCTCACCGGTGCTCGCGCCGTCGCCGACGTCGCTGTCGTTGTCAGGGTGGTGGCGGCGCGGGGTGCCGGGCCCGGTTTTCGTGGAGCTGTGAAACGGCGGAACTACCGTACGGGAGCGGTCTGTTCGACGGTCCGGGCGGCGAGGGCGGCGGTGAGCCGCAGGACGTCGGCGGGGTGCGTCGGGTCCAGTCCGGTCAGTGCGGCGATGCGGCGCAGCCGGTAGTCCACGGAGTTCGGGTGCAGGTGCAGCGCGCTCGCGGTGAGCCGACGGTTGAGCCCGCCGGCCAGGTGGGTGCGCAGGGTGGTCAGCAACTCCCCGGCGTCGGCGAGCGGTTCGAGCAGGGCGGCGAGCGGGGCGAGCGCCCGACTGGGCCGCGTCAGCTGGTACTCCAGCAGGACGTCCTCCAGCCGGTGCAGACCGTGCGGGCGGCCGAACGCCCGCGCGACGTCCAGGACTTCGTACGCGAGGGCGGCTGCCTCGGGAACCTCGGCGGGGACGGCCGCGGCCGCTCCGGCCAGGACGGGTGCTCCGGCCGCCCGGGCCGCCGCGGCGAGGGTGGCGGCGAGGTGCGGCCAGGGGGCCTCGGCGGCGGTGGCGTCGGACGACTCCGGTGAACCCGGCGGCACGGACTCCGCGGGCTTCGGCGGGTGCGGCGGGTGCGGCGGCTCCGAGGGCCGGTCGAGCGGGACGAGCACGATCCCGCCCGAGGGGGTGAGTGCGGTGAGGGCCGACTGCCGGGTGCGGTGGTCGAGTTCGGCGCCGAGCCGGCGGAGTTTGCGACGGGCGGCGATGCCGGGGTCGACACCGGGGGAGTGTTCGTCCGGATGGTCGGCGACGGACAGGCAGAGCACGGCGTAGCGCAGGGGCAGCCGGAGCCCGGCCCTGGCCGCGGCCTCGTCGGCGGCGGTGCCCGCGAGCAGTGCGGTGAGCAGGGACTGCCGGGCCGCGTACGGCCGGTCACCGCTCGGGCGGCGTCCTTCCAGGTAGCCCGCGCCGGCGGCGGTGGCGGCCTGGCGGAGCTGGTCGAGCAGCAGCCGGTTGAGCACCAGCAGTCCGCCGGCGTCGCCCTCCCGGGCGTGCCGGGTGACGAACTCCCAGCAGACCTCCAGTCCCAGGTGGTGGGCGAGCAGGACGGCGTCCAGCGGCAGGCCCTCCTCGGCGCGCCGGGCGGCGGCCTCCCGGACGGCGGTGAACTCCTCGGCGGGGGCGGGCAGTCCGGTGCGGACGGTGTGGGCGAGGGCGCGGATCCGGCGCTCGGTGTCGCGGGTGAGCTCGCCGACGACCTGTTCGCGGGGCAGGCGGCGGTAGACCGGCACGCGGTCCAGCAGGGCGGCGACCACGGTCTCGGCCAACTCGCGGACACCGCAGAGGAGTCGCTGGTCGGCCGGGCGGCCGCCGATCACCGGGACGCGCCAACCGGGCGCCTGGGCGCCGGTGTCCGGGGGCGGGCAGTGGGGTGCGTTGTGACCGGTCACAGGAAACACCGTCCAGGTCTGGGGGACACCCAAGGGCCGGGCCGGAGGGGCGACCGCATGATGGAGCCACTCGGGTTACCTGTTGGTAACAAACTTCCACTGTGGAGGCAACAGTTGAGAACCCCACTTCTCCGCTTCTCCGCAAGTCCCTTGCGCCGCAGTCTCAGTGGCACCTTCAGTGCGGCCCTGCTGGTGGGCGTCCTGCTGGCGGGCGCGACGGCTGTGCCCGCGAGCGCGGCCCCGGTCGGTACGGCGGCCGCGGCTGTTCCGGCGGCTTCCGCTCAGGGCGCTCAGGCCGCTTCGGGTGCTTCCGGTACGGCTGCCGGACTGCCGCCCGACGGTGACACGGTGGCCTCGCCGCCCGGTGCCAACGACTGGACCTGCCGACCGACCGCCGCCCACCCCGACCCGGTCGTCCTGGTGCACGGCACCTTCGCCAACCGCTACGAGAACTGGCTCGCGCTCTCGCCGCTGCTCAAGAGCCTCGGCTACTGCGTCTTCGCCCTCGACTACGGGACCGTTCCCGGCGTCACTTCCACCGGCAGCGGCCTGCTGCTGCCGATCGGCGGACTCGGCCCGGTGCCGGAGTCGGCGGCCCAACTCGCCCGCTTCGTCGACCTGGTGCGGAACGCGACCGGTGCGGCGAAGGTCGACATCGTCGGACACTCGCAGGGCGGCATGCTGCCGAACTACTACCTGAAGTTCCTCGGCGGCGCGTCCAAGGTCGGGAAGCTGGTCGGGCTGGCACCGTCCAACCACGGCACGACGCTCGACGGGATCACCAACCTGGTGCCCTACTTCCCGGGCGTCGCGGACCTGATCTACACCGTCTGCCAGGCCTGCCGGGACCAGGCGGTCGGCTCCGACTTCAACAAGGCGATGGCCGCCCGGCCGGACACCGTGCCGGGTGTGAGCTACACGGTGGTCTCGACCGTGTACGACGAGGTCGTCACCCCCTGGCGGACCCAGTTCCTGAGCGGACCGGACGTCGACAACGTGGTGCTGCAGAACCACTGCCCGATCTCGCTGGTGGAGCACGTCGGGATCGCGTTCTCGCCGACGGCGCTGCACCTGGTCACCAACGCCCTGGACCCGGCGCACGCCACGCCGGTGCTCTGCGGCTGAGCCGGCCGACGGCGCTCCCGCCCTCGAACTCTCGGGGGCGGGAGCGCCGTCGTCGCCTGACGCCTGACGCCTGACGCCTGTCGCCTGTCGCCTGTCGCCTGTCGCCTGTCGCCTGTCGTTCGTCGGCGCGCCGGCGGTCAGTGGGTCGTACGGAAGGTGATGACGGCGGTCACGCCGTCCGGGAGGAGCGGGAGGAGTTCGTGCGTGCCCGGTGCGTCGAGCAGCACGGCGTCGAAGCGGGCGAGTTCGACGGCCTCGGTGCCGCCGAGGACCGCCGAGCCGGACAGGCAGACGAGGAGGACGGTGCCGGCGGCCGGGACCTCGACGGTGATGGTGGGCGCGGTCGCCAGGTCCACGGTGGCCGCGACCCGCCCCCGACGCGTCATCACGTTGAAGTCCACCACGGGGCCGGCCAGCAGTCGGCAGTCCGTGGTGGCGTCGCCGGAGAACGGGAACGGCCGGTACGGTGCGTCGACCACCTGCTCGACGCCGTCGACGGTGAGGGCCATGCCGGCGCCGTCGACCAGGGTGATCACCCGGTCGATGCCGGGGAACGGGGAGAACGGTCCGGCGGTGGCGACGTCGGCCAGGCTGACCCGCCAGTCGAAGCGGTCCAGCCCTGCCCCGGCGGGGAATCCGGCGACCTCCCTGGTCACCCCGCCCCCGTTGAGCCACGCCGTCGCCGGGCGCTCGCTCGCCCGCAGTACCTGGAAGCGTTCGCTGGTCGTCATGGCCCCGCATCCTGCCACTGTGCGGGCGGTGCTGACAGCGGCGGGGGTGTGCGGCCGGTGGCAGCGGAGGGACGACAGCAGACAGCAGACAGATGACAACAGACAGATGACAAATTTCAGATGTTGAAATCTGTCATCTGAAATCTGTCGCCTGTCATCTGTTACCCGTGATCCGTCATGTGCCGCCCGCCGCCCGTCACCCGGGCCCGTCGCCCGACGGACAGCGGGAGGAGCGCCGCCGCCGTCGCCGCGACGGCGACCGTGGTGAGGGCCAGCGGCAGTCCGGCCGCGTCGGCGAGGAAGCCGATCACCACCGGGCCGATCAGCATCCCGCCGTAGCCGAGCGAGGAGGCGAGTGCGACGCCCTGAGGACCGCCCGCCTCGCCGGCCCGGGCAATGGCGAGCGGGAAGAGGTTGGCCAGGCCGAGCCCGACCAGGACGAACCCGCAGATCGCCAGTGGTGCCGCCGGCGCGAGCGCCGCGACGAGCATGCCCGCCGCCGCCGTCAGCCCGCCGAGCAGCATCAGCCGGGTCTGCCCGAGCCGGATGGACAGCCAGGTGCCGCTGACCCGCCCGCCGGCCATCGCGAACGCGTACGCGCCGTAGCCGGCGGCGGCCACCGCAGGGCTCGCGTGGACGTCGTCGGTGAGGTGGAGGGTGGTCCAGTCGGCGATCGCGCCCTCGCCGTACGCGGTGCACAGCGCGGTGAGGCCCAGCAGCAGCACCAGTGCGCGGACGTGCGGTCGGCCCGTCCCGCCTGCCGTGCGTTCCGTCCCGCCGGTCGGTCGCGTGGGCGCGACGAGCGGCGCCGCCGGGCTGCGCAGGAGTACGACGCCCGCGCCGACGGTGACGGCCGCGCCCAGGAACCCGCTGAGCGCGAGGGCCCACGCGGTGCTCAACGGCCCGGCGAGCAGGCCGCTGACGCCCGTGCCGACCAGCCCGCCGAAGCTGTACCCGGCGTGGAAGCTGGGCATGACGGGTCGTCGCAGCTGGGCCACCAGGTCCACGGCGGCGCTGTTCATCGCGACGTTGGCCCCGCCGTACCCGGCGCCGAACAGCAGCAGCGCGGCGCCGAGCGAGGCGACCGAGTGGGTGTGTGCGGGCAGCAGGACGGCGAGGCTGAGGAGGGCGAGCGAGGCGACGGTCACCGGGCGCGAGCCGTACCGTAGGCAGAGCCGTCCGACCATCGGCATGGTGAGGACCGCGCCGACCGACAGGCACAGCAGGGCGAGTCCCAGGGCGCTGTGCGAGGCGTTGACCTGGCTGCGGACGTCCGGGATGCGGACGACCCAGGCGGCGAAGAGGAAGCCGTCGACGGCGAAGAACGCGGTGAGCGCGACACGTGCGGGGCCCCAGGGGCTGTCGGTCACCGGGGGTGTGCTGCGAGACTGGGTGGAGCGGCGGTCCGGTACGGAATGGGCGCGGATTTTGTTTCGAAGCGACACAAAGTCACAATAGGGCCGTGCAGCTCTCACCATCAAGCCCGAGGCCCGGCACCGGGAACGACGCCGACGCGCAGCGCGACGGCCACCGCCGCGCGGCCCCCGACCGTGGTCGGACGCTGCTCGGTCCCGCGCTCTCGCTGATCCACACCGGCCAGACGCCGACCCGCTCGGCCCTCACCCGCGCCCTGGACGTCACCCGGGCCACGGCCGGCGCGGTCACCGCCGAGCTGGAGGCGCTCGGCCTGATCACCGTCGACTCACGCCCGGCCGGCGGCGGCCGGGGCCGCCCCTCGCACCGGCTCGCGATCGACCCGCTGGGCCCGGTCGTGGTCGCCGGGCAGATCCACGCCGACGGGCTGAGCGTCACCCTGGCCGGTCTCGGCGGACTGCTCGACCCGCCCGTCCACCTGCCGCTGCCCGCCGCCACCGACCCGGTCCGGATGCTGCGCGCCGTGGCCGAGGCCGGTGCCGGACTCGCCCGCGCGACCGACCGCCGCTGCCTGGGCGCCGCGCTCGCGCTGCCCAACCCGGTCACCGAGCCGGACGGCACCGCGCTGGCCGCGCTGCACTTCGCCTGGCCCAGCGGCACCCCGGTCGCCGACCTGTACGACGTCGAGGTCGGCCGCGCCGACCACGGACCGAACGCGCTGCGCCCGCTGCCCGCCGCGATCGCCAACGACGCCAACCTCGCCGCGCTCGCCGAGTACCGGCACGGCGCCGGTCGCGGCGCCCGCCACCTGCTCTTCGTCACCTCCGGCCACCGGGGCGTCGGTGGCGCGCTGGTGATCGACGGCCACCTGCACACCGGCAGCGCCGGCCTGGCCCTGGAGGTCGGCCACCTGACCGTCGACCCGCAGGGCCGGCCCTGCATGTGCGGCAACCGCGGCTGCCTCAACTCCGAGACCGACCCCGACGCGCTGTTCGCGGCGGCCGGGCTCACCCCGGAAGCGGGCCGCCCGCTGCTCGACCAGGCGCGCGAGCTGTGCCGGGCCGCCGCCACGGACGACCGGGCGCGCGCGGCGGTGGAGCACGTCATCGACCGGCTCGGGCTCGGGCTGGCCGGTGTCGCCAACATCCTCAACCCCGACCGGGTGGTCCTCAGCGGCCTGCACCTCGACCTGCTGGAGGCCGCGCCCGAGCGGCTGCGGGCGGTGGTCGCCGACCGCAGCCTGTGGGGACGCAGCGGACGGGTGCCGATCGTCGGCGCCGAGCTGGCGCACGGCGCGCTCGCCGGCGCGGCCGAACTGGGCTGGGGGCCGTACCTGGCGGACCCGCAGTCGGTGCCCGTCCAGATGGGCTAGGCCCGGGCTGGGCCGTACGGCCCCCAGTGCTTATGGGGCGTCCGGGCGATAAGCGGAACCTGGGTCTTCGACAACGGTCACTTATCGTGACCGTCATACACTCGTAGTGAGCAATGGGGGGCCACTACGAGGGAGAAGCGACCATGAGCACCCAGCCCGCCGCCGAGCGCGGCTATGAGCGGGACGTTCAGCGCGGCATCGAGCCGACCGTCGACGTCGACCGCTCCGACCAGGAGTACCGCTCCTGGCTCAAGGAGGCGGTGCGCAAGGTCCAGGCCGACGCCAACCGCTCCGCCGACACCCACCTGCTGCGCTTCCCGCTCCCGGCCGAGTGGGGGATCGACCTCTACCTCAAGGACGAGTCCACCCACCCGACCGGCTCGCTCAAGCACCGGCTGGCCCGCTCGCTCTTCCTGTACGGGCTCTGCAACGGCTGGATCCGCCCCGGCAAGCCGGTGATCGAGGCCTCCAGCGGCTCCACCGCCGTCTCGGAGGCCTACTTCGCCCAGCTCGTCGGGGTGCCGTTCATCGCCGTCATGGCCAAGAGCACCAGCCAGGCCAAGATCGACCTGATCCAGTTCCACGGGGGCGAGTGCCACCTGGTCGAGCGTTCCGACGAGGTGTACGAGGCGTCCGCCCGGCTCGCCGAGGAGACCGGCGGGCACTACATGGACCAGTTCACCTACGCCGAGCGGGCCACCGACTGGCGCGGCAACAACAACATCGCCGAGTCGGTCTTCGCCCAGCTGCGCCTGGAGCCGCACCCGGAACCGGCCTGGATCGTCGCCACCGCCGGTACCGGCGGCACCTCGGCGACCATCGCCCGGTTCGTCCACTACATGCAGTACGACACCCGGATCTGCGTCGCCGACCCGGAGAACTCCTGCTTCTTCGACGGCTGGGTGCGCCATGACCCGGACGCCGTCTGCGACAGCGGATCGCGGATCGAGGGCATCGGGCGGCCCCGGATGGAGCCGAGCTTCGTCCCGGGGGCGATCGACCGGATGATGCGGGTGCCGGACGCCGCGTCGATCGCCGCCGTACGGATGCTGGAGCAGGTCCTCGGCAAGAAGGCGGGCGCCTCCACCGGGACGGGCCTGTGGAGCGCGCTGCGCATCGTCGCCGAGATGCGCGAGGCCGGGCGGACGGGCAGCGTGGTAGGGCTCATCTGCGACCCGGGGGATCGTTACCTGGACAAGTACTACTCGGACGACTGGCTGGCCGCCGAGCGGATCGACATCGTGCCCTACCGGGCGGCACTGGAGTCCTTCCTCGCCGGCGGCCCCTGGGCGGGCTGACGCCGCAGGCGGTCCGGGGCCGCCAGGCAGACCCGTCAAGCCGTCCGGCGGGTCTGCCGCGCCGGTCGGCTCGCCCGGCTCGGCCGGGTCGGCCGGGTCGGCCGGGCGCTCTCGCCGTGGCGCTCGGTGAGCAGCAGTCCGGCCGTCACCGCGACCACGGCGGCGGTCGCGGCGTGGATGCCGAGCGCGGCGGCGGTCGAGCCGTGGTGGGTGAGCACGGTGAGGGCGTCGCCGGCCGGGATCAGCACATCGACGAGCAGCAGCCAGCCCAGGGCCCGCCGTCGGCCGGTGCACAGCAGGACCAGCGGGGCGATGCCGGAGGCGAGGTCGCGGATGCCCTTGAGGTCGAGGAAGGCCGCGGCCCCGCCGTGGGGCCACTCGGGCAGGCCGAAGCCGGCGGCGGTGCTCTCCGGTGCGACGAGGTAGCTGATGCCGACGTAGCCGATGCCCAGGGCGGTCAGCACGGTCAGGATGTCGGCGATCCGGGTGCGGGTGCGGCTGCTGCCGGTGCTGCCGGTGCTGCCGGTGGTGGCAGCAGTGCTGGTGGTGCTGAGGGTGCTGGTGATGCCGGACATGGGTCCCCCCTTGGGATCGGATGTCTCGCGCCGCTCCGTTATCTAGCGCCGCTAGGAACGAGAATGAAGCTAGCGTGGTCGTTGCTCGATTGTCTAGCGCTGCTAGGATCCGGTTATGTCGATTCATCAGCGCCGCGAGCGCGACCGTGCAGAACGGCACCGACTGATCATCAGGACCGCCCGGGAGCTGGCCGAGGCCGAGGGCTGGGACGCGGTGACGACCCGCCGGCTGGCGGAGCGGATCGAGTACAGCCAGCCGGTGCTCTACAGCCACTTCGCGGGCAAGACCGAGATCGTCGCGGCCGTCGCGGTGGAGGGCTTCGCCGATCTCGCGGTGGCCCTGAGGGCCGTCGCGGACGGGGAGGCCGGGGCGGGCGGTCCCGGGGCGGCGTTCGCAGCGGTGGCCCGGGAGTACCTGGCGTTCGGGCTCGCCAGCCCGGCGCTCTACGACGCGATGTTCACCCTCGCCACCGACCTGCCGTTCGGCCGGCCCGAAGCGCCGGCGCCGCTCAAGGAGGCGTTCGCGGCGCTGGCCGTGACCTTCGCGCAGGCCGCGGGGGAGGAGGATCCGGAGCTGTTCACGGAGGTGGGCTGGGCTTCACTGCACGGGTTGGTGACCCTCGCGCGGGGCGGTCGGCTCCGGCCGGACCTGGCCGAGGCGCGGGTGGAACTGCTGGTCCGTCGACTGCTGGGGTAGGCGGATGACAGATGACGGATGACAGATTTCAGACTCTGTCATCTGAAATCTGTCATCTGTTATCCGTCGCCTGAAACCTGTCGGCCCGCCACGCCCCTGCAGCCCGCGTCGCCCCTACGGCAGTGGTGCGGTCGGCAGGTCGGCCGGGACGAGCAGCTGGAGCTCTTCGGTGGACGGGTCGGCGAGGTGGGCGACCCGTACCGCGTGCCGCTCGACCATGGTCTCGAAGACCTGGCGCGCGGTGCGTCCGTTGCCGAAGTTGGGTCCGCGGTCCAGTCGCCCGAAGTGGTCCAGCAGCGCTTGCTCCGTGTCGTCGGAGAGCGCGTACTCGTGCTCCGCGCACTGGGCCCGGGCGATCTCCAGCAGCTCGCCCGCCGAGTAGTCGGGGAAGCTGACGGTGCGTGAGAAGCGCGACGAGACACCGGGGTTGGCGGAGAGGAAGCGTTCCATCTCGACGGTGTAGCCCGCGACGATGACGACCACCTCGTCGCGGTGGTCCTCCATCAGCTTGACCAGGGTGTCGATCGCCTCGCGTCCGAAGTCCCGTGCCCCGTCCTCGGGGGCGAGCGCGTACGCCTCGTCGATGAAGAGCACGCCGCCGCGCGCCCGGTCGAAGGCGGCCGCCGTGCGGATCGCGGTGGAACCGATGTGCTCGCCGACCAGGTCCACCCGGGCGACCTCGACCAGGTGCCCGCGCTGGAGGACCCCGAGCGAGGCGAGGATCTCGCCGTAGAGCCGGGCGACGGTCGTCTTGCCGGTCCCCGGGGCACCGGTGAAGACCAGGTGCCGGCGCAGCGAGGGTGCCTTGAGCCCGGCCTGGCGGCGGCGCCGGCCGACCGAGATCAGGTCGATCAGCGTGCGCACCTCCTGCTTCACGGTGGCCAGCCCGACCAGCGAGTCCAACTCGGCCAGGGCCTCGTCGGCCGGCCGGCAGTCCGGGATCGGGGAGATCGCCGCCGATGCGACCGCCGAGGGGGACAGGGCCGGGGCGGTGCCGGCGAGTTGGGAGGCCCGGGGCGACGGCACGTCCGTGCCCGCGAACGACGACCCGAACGACGACCCGAACGACGATCCGAGCCCAGGCCCCGCCCCCGGGCCGAGCCCTGACCCGCGTGCCGGCCCGAGGCCGGGGCCGAGCCCGGAGCCGGGCCCTGAACCGAGCCCCGCCCCTGGACCCGGTCCCGCCGCGAGCCCCGCCGCCGCCCCGACGTCGTCCGAGATGCAGCCCTCCGCGACCGGCCCCGGCTCGGAGAACTCGAACCCGGCCCGCTCGTTCTGCTCCGCCCGGCAGCGGATGAGCTGCGTCCGGCAGCCGTCGATGATGTGGAAGCCGAAGCCCTTGCCGTGCGAGACCCGGCAGTCCTCGAAGGTGCCCCGCCCCTGGGCCGAGACGTACACCCCGGCGTCGCTGCTGGCCCGGACGGTGCAGTCGCGCAGTACCGGGTCGGCGCCCTTGGTGACGATCACCCCGGTCGCGACGTCGGAGATCTCGCAGTCGGTGAGCAGCCCGCCGCTGCCGTGGTCGCGGAACCAGAGCCCGGTGCCCGCCTCCTGGACCCGGCAGGAGGCGAGGGAGACGGTGGCGCCGCCGCTGACGGAGACGGCGGAGCTGCGGATCCGGCTGAACGAGCAGCCCTCGGCGGTGGCGGCGGAGTCCCGGTCGAGGACGAACAGGGCGTCCGGCAGGTCGTGCAGGGAGCAGTCGGTGAGGGTGAGCCGGGCCCCGTCGCTGACCCACAGCGCCGGGTACTCGCCGGTGGAGCTGTGGATCTGGCTGGACTCGGCGACGGCTTCGGTGCCCTGGTCCCAGACCGACAGCGCCCCGCGCCCGAAGTCCCGGATGGTGCTGTTCACGAGGTTGAGCCGGGAGCGTCCGCGCAGGTCGGCGCCGTTCTCGGGCAGGTCGTGGACCCGGCAGCCGGTGAGGACGAGTTCGGCCTCGCCGTCCAGGGTCAGGCCGTTGCCGGTGACCCGGTGGATCTCGCAGTCGACCAGTCGGCCGCCCGCCTGCGCCTCGGCCTGGACGCCGCTGCCGCGGATCTCGTAGATCTCGCAGCCGGTGAGCTCGGCCGCGCTGCCGGGGTCGGAGAGCAGGACGCCGGCGCCGGAGGCGTGGTGGACGCGGCAGCGGTCGAGGACGGCGGTGGCGCCGCCGAGGACGGCGAGTCCGGCCTGGCCGGCGGCGGCGACCTCGCAGTCCTCGAAGACGGCGGCGGTTCCTTCGCCGCGCAGCCGGAGGCCGAGCCCGCCCGGGTTGGCGACCACGCAGCCGCGCAGGGCCGGCCGGGCGCCGGCGGAGACCTCGATGCCGGTCGCCGAGTGGGTCTCGACCCGGCAGCCGCTGAACGAGGGCGTGGCCTGCGCGCCGGTGACCAGGACAGCCGGGGAGGAGCTGTCGCCGCCCTCCACGACGAGGTCGCGGACGGTGGCGGCGGCGGTGACGGTCAGTGCCACCCCGGAGGCGGGTTCGATCCGTACGGTGCCGGGGCCTTGCGCGGGGACGATCGTCACCGCCTTGTCCAGCAGCACGTTCTCCCGGAAGGTGCCGGGCCGGACGGTCACGGTGTCGCCCGGTTCGGCGGCCGCCAGGGCCTCCGTGAGCGTGTCGTAGTCGCCCGCGCGGCGACGCCAGCGGGATGCGCTGTCCTGGGTGACTCGGACCCTGTGCTCAGCCATGACGGTCTGTCGTCCCCACCTTCGTCGAGCCGGCGATCAACGGGCCGAGTGCGCGGGGATGCGCGGGCCGTCCGCCCACCGTAGCGCGCTCACGTGGGTGGTCCGGCCGCCCGTTGTGGCGCGGACACCGGTAGAGCCCAGCGCCGCCACAGGTTCCGACCACTTGTTTCAACGAGCGCGCACAGCGGTGGTTCCGTCCGGCGGTGGTCCGCTGCCGGACGGACGCCCCCGGGGCGGTGGCCTGCGTTCAGCGCCCGTCGGCGGGCCAGTGCGCCCCGTCCTCCAGCACCTCGACGTCGTCGCCCAGGCGCAGCGTGCCGAGGACGTCCCCCTCGACGCCGGCCGGCCGCTCGGGGATCAGGTTCTGTCCGAACGCGGCCTTGCGCAGCAGCCGGTGGTGCCGGGCCAGGGTGCGCAGCGGCTCCTTGCCGCGCCGCTCGCCGGTCTCCTGGTCGGTGGTGGTGATGACGCAGCGCCCGCAGGGCTTGACCACCTTGAAGGTGAGCGCGCCGATCCGGATCCGGCGCCAGCCGTCCTCGGCCCAGGGGAGGGAGCAGCCGACCACCGCGTTGGGGCGGAAGCGCTCCATCGGCAGGGTCTCGTGGTCCTCCGGGTGCTCGGCGGCGATCAGTTCGTTGAGCCGGTCCAGGGAGGCGGTGGTGGTGAGCAGCAGCGGGAAGCCGTCGGCCATCGAGACCGTGTCGCCGGGCTCGCCGAACTCGGGGTCGACGGGCCGGGCGCGCGGGTCGTCCAGGTGCACGAGGCGGTAGTCGCCGAGGTGGTCGGCGATCCACTCGTGCGCCTCCTTGGCGGCCTCGGCGGCGCGGAAGCGGGTGCCCCAGACCTCGACGTCGGCGAGCGGGTCGCCGGCCGTGACGGTGGGGGCGGGGACCTCGATCCGGGAGCCGTCGGGGGCGGTCAGCGAGAGCGAGCCGTCGGGCAGGAGCCCGGGCCGGATCTGTCCGAGGGCGGCGTTCTCGCGCTGGCTGACGAAGCGCCCGGTCGGGTCGGCGAGCATCCAGCGGCGGTCTCCGGCCAGGCCCCAGGGGTGGACCGCGGCGGTGTCCGGGCTCAGGCGGTACATGGACTTGACGGGGTAGACGTGGAGTCCGGTGAGCTGCATTCCCCCATCCTGCCAGCAGCTTTCCGGTCGTACGCAGGCCCCCCGTACGCGTACGCACCCAGCCCGTGGCCCCCGTACGGGCCCGGAATGCGCACGGACCGCCCGGGACGCCGTGGGGGGCGTTCCGGGCGGTCCGTGGATGACCCGTTTCTCCGTTCGCCCGGCGCTCGGGGGTCGCCGGGTGGTGCTCAGGTGGTGCGGGTGCGGGCCGTGTGGGGGCCGGCCTCCGTGTCAGTGGTTCAGTAGCCCTGGCCCTGGGACTGGTAGCCGCCGTTGCCCTGGAACTGACCGGGCTCGCCGTACGGGCCCGGACGCTGCGGCTGCATCGGGCGGACCGGTGCGACGGGCGCCATGGCCGGGCGCAGCTGGGCGCCGCCGAAGGACTGGTCGCCGCCCTGGCCCTGGAAGCCGGGGCCGCCCGCGGCCTGGCCGCCGAAGGACTGCTGGCTCGCGAAGCCCTGCGGTCCGCCGGGCTGGCTCTGGCCGAAACCGCCCGGGCCGCCGGCCGGCTGCGCGCCGAAGGACTGCGGTCCGGCCTGGCCGCCGATGAAGGTGTTCTGGCCGCCGAAGCTCTGGCCGCCGGACGGCTGGTAGCCACCGCTGGCGGTCTGGGTGAAGGTCGGGGCGGCGGCCTGCGGTCGCTGGTACGGCTGGGGGGTGCCGTAACCGGGGACCGAAGGCTGCGGGGAGGCGTACGCCGGAGCGGGCTGCGCCGGGATGTACGCCGTGGAGGGGCCGGCGGAGGGGCCGCTGCTCGGGCCGGGGCCCAGGGCGAGGCGGGCGGGCGGCAGCGCGGGGAGGTTGCTGCCGGCGTTCTCGTACCCATTGCCGTAGCGGTTCTCGTAGGTCTGGCCGAGGCCGGATCCGTAACCGGGCGACATCGCCGGCGGCAGGGCCGCCGGCACGTTGATGGGTGCGATCTGGGGGACACCGCGCTCAGCCACGAGGCTGTCGTAGATCGGCGTGCCGGAGGAGAAGGACGGAGAGGGGTAGCCGACTCCGTCGTAGGAGCGGGGCGAGGTCATGGGGCATACGGTAAGCCCACAATGCGGCTGCTGAGGAGAGCGGGAGGGGGAGCAGTTCGAGTGTTTACACAGTCTTCGCTCGCACAAAAGTTTCGAAAGTAGGAAGAACGGACATACCGGAGCTCGGTTCCGGACAACCTTGGCGCCCCGTCAGTGATCGAACGGCGGCCGGACTGCGCCGCCGGACAGCCTTGTGGTGACCGGCCGGTGGACGCCCGAGGGCCCTGCGGAGAAACTTTTGCGGGCAGGGCGTGCGCGGGCGCATTCGAGCCCCCGCCGAGGGTGCGACGGGGGCTCGTGAATGTTTCGGGAATAAAGTCCCCGTCAGCGCGTTGACCGCGCGGTTCAAGCCGGTTCGATGGCCCTGACCTCCCGGTTCAAGAGCCCTGACCTCCCGGTTTCGAGGATCCTGACCTCCCGGTTCGGGTTGCCCTGGCTGCCACGGTCACGACCGGGGCGGGCCGGCCTTCGCCCCTCGGGTCAGTGCGACTGCAGCGCCTGGGCCTGCGCGGGCAGGCCCGGCTTGCCGATCTCCGAGGTGCAGAAGGAGCAGCGGGTCGCCGCGGCCGGGATCGAGCTGAGGCACTCCGGGCAGTCCGCCTTCGCGGCCGGAGCGGGCTTGGCCGATTCGAAGCGTGTCTGGAGCCTGCCGACCGGCAGCACCACGGCGAAGTAGATGACGGCGGCGGTGAGCACGAAGCCGATCACCGCGTTGACGAAGAGGCCGTACGGGAAGCGGGTGCCGGCCACCTCGAAGGTCTTCTGCGTGAAGTCGCCGACGGCCCCGGACGCGACGCCGACCAGCGGGGTGAGGAAGGCGCTGACGAACCCGGTGACGACGGCGGTGAAGGCCGCGCCGATCACGATGCCGACCGCGAGGTCCACCACGTTGCCGCGCAGCAGGAAGCTGCGGAATCCCTTGAACACCGGGCGACTCCAAATCCGTACGGGGAAGGGGGAGATGGGGCGGCACGGGTGGCGCCCCGGCCGGACATCCTGCCGAGCGTTCCGGGCCGAGGTCCAACCGCGTTCACCCGATCCGCGTAACCGGGTCCGGGCCGCGGGGTGGCGGGCCGGGCGGTGCGCGGGCGCTCCGCGTACGGGCCTATCGGGGCGGCGGGCACGGCTGACCCGACCGTGTGACACCGGACTTGACGTGGGCCCCGACGGGCGGTGGCGCGTCGACGGCACGGCGGGGGAGCCGCCCGGAGGTGCGGCGCTTCGGAGGAGGTGCGGCGCGACGGGGGGTACGGCGCGACGGAGGCGAACCGGAGCGCGGCAGGGGGTGAGACGGGGCGCACGGCGGTCGCAACCGGCGCACGACGGCGGCTCTCTGGCGCACATCCGGTGTACAAGCGCGGGCAGATGGGCCACCACCAGGTTGCGCGAAGGGGCTGTACCGGGCGGGGCACTGTGCCAAGGTCGGTCCATGCCCGACCATATGTCGGCCGATCCGGCCGGAACCCGTCCGCGCGTCCTGCACCTGATCAGTGATTCGCGCCGCGGCGGCGCCCAGAACTTCGCCCGTGACCTCCACCGGGAACTGGGCCGCCGGGGCCAGTCCTCCGCGCTGTGCGCCCTCGCCCCGCTCCCGGCCGTCCACCCCGGAAGCGCGGAGGCCGACCCGGGAGACTGTCCCGACGTCTCCGGCCTGCGCACCGCCGCCGTCCTCGGCCCGGGCCGACTGCGCCCGAGCACCCTGCGGGCGCTGCGCTCCGCCGCGCGCGCCGCCGACGTCGTGCTCGCCCACGGCTCCGACACCCTCGCCGCCTGCGCCCTCGCCCTGGCCGGCACCCGCACCCCGTTCGTCTACGTCTCCGTCGGCCACCCCCGCTACTGGACCGCCAGCCGGTTGCGCCGGGCGCGCGGCGCCGCGCTGATGCACCGGGCCGCCGCCGTCACCACGCTCACCGACGAGGCGCGCGACGTCCTGGAGGGGCAGTTCGCGCTGCCCGAGGGGAAGGTGCACGTGATCCCCAACTCCCGTGCCGCCGAAAGCTATCCGCCCGCCGACGGCCGGGACGACCGCCGTGCGGCCCGGCATGCGCTGGGCCTGCCGGCCGACGTCCTGCTGGTCGCCTGGATCGGCGCGATAGCGCCCGAGAAGCGGCTCGACCTCGCCCTCGACGTCCTGGACCGGCTGCCCGACGTGCGGCTCGCCATCGCCGGTGACGGCCCGCTGCGCGAGGCGCTGGCCCGCCACCCGGCCGCCGCCCGCGCCCACTTCCTCGGTCCGCTGCCCGACCCGGCCCCGCTCTACCGCGCGGCCGACGCCCTGCTGCTCACCAGTGACAGCGAGGGCGTGCCCGGCGCGCTGATCGAGGCGGCGCTGGCCGGCGTGCCCGCCGTCGCCACGGACGTCGGCTGGGTGCGCGAGGTCGTCCGGGACGGCGCCACCGGCGCGCTCGTCGCGCCCGGGGACCCGCTGGCCCTCGCCGAGGCGCTGGGCAAGGTGCTGGCGGTCAACCGGGCCGGCCTCGGCGCGGCCGCCCGGGCGCACGCGTTGGAGCACTTCGAGGTGGGTGCGGTGGTCGACGCCTGGCAGAGCCTGGTCGCCGAGGTGTGGACGGCGGGCGCGGAGCCGGCCGACTGACGGCGGCCGGTCGCGGGGTGACCGCGGGCCGCCCGCCTGCCCGCCCATGCATCCCCGGCCGCCCGCCCGTGCGTACCCGGCCGCCTGCTGCGCCGTTCGGACGAATCCCGGCCCGACGCTCCGCAGCGACTCGCCGGTAACGAACCGTCACCAGCACACTGCCCGGTGTGAACTCGAAGTCGCTGCTGCGGTCCACCGTCCTGCTCGCCGTTGCCGCCGGGATCGCCGTATCCCCCCTCCAGGCCGGCGCGGCCACCCACCAACCCCCCTCCGAGGGTTCCCAGTTCGTCAAGCTCGACCGGCCGCAACCGGTGCGCGAGAGCGCCCGGACCGAGGCGGTCGAGTTCTTCTGGTACGACTGCGGCCACTCCCAGGCGCTGGAGGCTCCGCTTCAGGCCTGGAGCGAGAAGCACCGCGAGGACGTCGCGTTGACGCGCGTCCCGGCGATCTGGCCGGGCAGTCCGGAGGAGAACGTCCAGCGCGGCCACGCGCGGCTGTACTACACGCTGGAGCGCCTCGGCCTGGTCGACCGCCTCCAGGTCAGCGCCTTCCGGGCCGTCCACAACGACGGCGTCGACCTGACCACGGAGGCCGGCTCCACCGACTGGGCCGTCCGGCAGGGCGTCGACGGCCGGCTCTTCGGGCAGGCCTACCGCTCGGCCGAGGTGCGCCGCTCGGTCGACGGCGCCGCCGAGGCCTTCGTCCGCTACGGCGTCAACGAGCTGCCGACGGTCGTCGTCCAGGGCGAGTACCGGACCTCGCCGACCAAGGCCGGCGGCGTCGAGGCGATGCCCGAGGTGCTCGACTACCTGGTGCAGCAGGAGCAGCTGAAGACGGGCTGACGGCGAAGGACAGGTGACATCGGATCAGCTCGCTCACGCGTCCCGCCCAGGGGCTTGTCTAACCATTCAAATGCTGTTTAATGGTTAGCATGAGCGAGCTGACGATCCCCCAGGTCCACCACCGCCACGTCGACGTCGACGGGCTGCGCGTCTTCTACCGCGAAACCGGCCCGGCCGACGCCCCCGTCCTCCTGCTGCTGCACGGCTTCCCCTCCGCCTCCCACCAGTACGCCCGGCTGATGGACGCGCTCGGCACCCGCTACCGCCTGATAGCACCCGACTACCCCGGCTTCGGCCACAGCGACAGCCCCGCGCCCGACGCCTTCGGCTACCGCTTCGACACCCTCGCCGACGTGATCGAGGGCTTCTGCCGCACCCTCGGACTGGACCGCTTCGCGCTCTACGTCTTCGACTTCGGCGCCCCCGTCGGCCTGCGACTGGCCACCCGCCACCCGGAGTGGATCACCGGCCTGGTGGTCCAGAACGGCAACGCCTACGAGGAGGGGCTCTCCGACCAGGCGAGGGAGTTCATCGCCAACCGGCGCGGCGTCCCGGGTGCCGCCGAGGCCGCCCGGTCCATCCTCACGCTGGACATCACCCGCGGCCAGTACGAGGGCGGCACCGGCGACCCGAGCCTGGTCGCCCCCGACGGCTGGACGCTCGACCAGCACTTCCTCGACCTCCCGGGCCGCAAGGACATCCAGGTCGAACTCGCCCTCGACTACTTCTCCAACGTCGAGCTGTACCCCGCCTGGCAGGCCTGGCTGCGCGCCGACCAGCCGCCCGCGCTGATCGTCTGGGGGCGCAACGACCCCTTCTTCACCGAGGCCGGTGCCCGCGCCTACCTGCGCGACCTGCCCGAGGCCGAGCTGCACGTGTTCGACACCGGGCACTTCGCACTGGAGGAGAAGCTGCCCGAGATCGCCCCGCTCATCGACGACTTCCTCGCCCGCACGCAGAAGTAGCCGGTCACGTGCGGGCGTTCGGCCCGCCGGGGCGCTCAGTCGCGGCGCAGCAGGTACGTGACGAAGCCGAGCGTCCCCCGGTAGCCGTGCAGCCACTCGGCCCGGTGGCGGTCCGCCGCCTCCCGCGCGATCGCCGCGTCCGGGTGGTCCGGGTGGTCCAGCGCCCACTCCGCCAGCGAGCCGGTCCAGGAGAACTCGTAGTCGTCCCACTCCCGTTCCGTGCTGACGTGCCCGTACACCGGCGTCCAGCCCTCCCGGATGACGCGGTCGGTGGTGGTCGCCAGATCCGCGAAGTCCTCCCGGTCGGCACCCAGCCCGTCCAGCGTGGCCCGGGACGGTTCGCGCTGCCAGAACCCCTCTCCGACCAGCAGCCGGCCGCCCGGGGCGAGAAGCCCGCCGACCGCCGCGAGGGTCGGCAGCAGCCCGCCGAAGGCATGGGTGGAACCGACGCACAGCACCAGGTCGAAGGGCTCCCGCGAGGTGAACTCCCGGGCGTCCAGGTGGTGCAGGCCGATCCGGCGGATGACGCCGAGCGCGGCCGCCGCCTGCCGGGCCCGGGCCAGCGCGCGGGTGTCCAGGTCCACGCCCACGGCCCGCCAACGGGGGTTCGCCGCCAGCGCCCGGACCAGCCAGGCGCCCTCGCCGCACGCGAGGTCCAGCGCCCGGCCGTCCCTGCTCCCGGCCGTCGCGCGGTCCAGCAGCCGGGCCACCGACCCGTCCGCCAGCGGGGCCGCGATCGGGTGGTGGGCATGGGCGAGGCGGGATATCAGCTGACGGTCCATCCGAGCAGTATGGAGCGGATCCGCGCGCCGCGCGGGGGAAATCCGCGGGGCGCCCGCTCCGCCCCCGAACGGCCGGGCGTCACGCCCGCGAGTAGGTCCGGCCCTTCCATGCCGCGCCCCGGCCCCGCCAGTGCTGCACCGCGGAGTCGACCGTCATCAACAGGTACATCCCCGCCGTGAACGGCAGCAGCAGCGCCGCCGGCGCGGGCTGCCCGTAGTACCGGACCATCGGCAGGTACGTGCCCGCCATCACCGCCCACGCCGCCCCGCCCGCCGCGGCCACCGCCGGGGCCCCCGCCACCAGCCCCGCCACCGTCGCCACCGGCGGCACCAGGTACATCAGCACCAGGCCCAGCACCGTCCCGAGCAGCAGCAGCGGAGAGTGCCGGAGCTGGGCGTACGCGCTGCGCGACACCATCCGCCACAGCTGCTCCAGCCGCGGGTACGGCCGGACGCTGTCCACCTCCCCGGCGAGGCCCAGCCAGGTCCGGCCGCCGGTGGCCTTCACGGCCTTCGCCAGCGACACGTCGTCGATCACCGCACCCCGGATCGCCGCCACCCCGCCGGCCCGCTCCAGCGCCTCCCGCCGCACCAGCGAGCAGCCGCCCGCCGCGGCGGCCGTCCGGGCGCCCGGACGGTTGCTCCGGCGGAACGGGTACAGCTGGGCGAAGAAGTACACGAAGGCCGGCACGATCAGCCGCTCCCAGCCGGACTCCACCCGCAGCCGGGCCATCTGCGACACCAGGTCCAGGCCGTTGCTCTCGGCTGCGGCCACCAGCTCGGCCAGTGAGTCGGGGCCGTGCGCGATGTCCGCGTCCGTCAGCAGCAGGTACTCGACGTCCGGACCGGCCAGCTCCACACCGTGCCGCACCGCCCACAGCTTGCCCGTCCAGCCGGGCGGCAGCGGGGGAGGGGTGGTGACGGTCAGCTCCAGGCCGTCGATCGTCCGCAGCTCCGCCGCCAGCGCGCCCGTGCCGTCCGAACTGTGGTCGTCCACCAGGATGACCCGGGCCGGCCCCGGGTACTTCTGCGCCAGCAGCGTCGGCAGGCTCAGCGGCAGCACCGCCGCCTCGTCCCGGGCCGGGACCACGATCGCCACCCGCGGCCGGCGGGCGGGGGGACGACGCGGCGGCAGTCGCACGTCGGTGCGCCAGAACAAGCCGTGGCAGCACGCCAGCCAGGCCCAGACCAGCAGGGAGAACGCGGCGATCCACAGCAGCACGGTCACTCCGGCAGTCTGCCGCACAACGGGGCCGGGCGAGCGGATCGACTAAAGTCTTGAGCCGTGAAGATCGCACTGATGGACTCCGGAATCGGCCTGCTGGCCGCCGCCGCCACCCTGCGGAAGCTGCGCCCGGACGCGGACCTGGTGCTGTCCTCCGACCCCGCCTCGATGCCCTGGGGGCCGCGTACGCCCGAAGAGGTCACCGAGCTCGCCCTGGGCTGCTCCCGGGCGGCCGCCGCGCTCGGACCCGACGCGCTGGTGGTCGCCTGCAACACGGCCTCCGTCCACGCGCTCGACACCCTGCGCGCCGAACTGGAGCCCGGACTGCCGGTGATCGGCACGGTCCCCGCCATCAAGCCCGCCGCCGCGCTCGGCGGCCGGGTCGCCATCTGGGCCACCCCGGCCACCACCGGCAGCTCCTACCAGCGCGGACTGATCCGGGACTTCGGCGGCACGGCGGACATCACGGAGGTCGCCTGCCCGGGCCTCGCCGACGCGGTCGAGCACGGCGACGACGAGGCCATCACGGCCGCGATCGCCGACGCCGCCGCCCGTACCCCGGCCGGCATCGACGCCGTCGTGCTCGGCTGCACCCACTACGAACTCGTCGAGGAGCGCATCCGCGCCGCCGTCGCGCCGACCGCCTCCCCGGCGCTCGTCCTGCACGGCTCCGCCGACGCCGTCGCCGCCCAGGCCCTCCGGCGGGCCGGCGACCCCACCCGTACGGGGACGGGCACCCTCACCGTCCTGCACGCCGGTGTCCCCGCCACGCTCCCCCCGGCCGCCGCGCTCTACCCGCAGGGCGGCATCCTGGCCACCCTCATCGGCTGACCGCCGGAGGCGGATAGGGAGCGGCAGCCGGCCCCCGGGCTCCAGGCCCCGGCCCCAGGCAGGCCCCCGGCCCCCAGCTCCAGGTCCTCGGCAGGCCCCCGGCCCCGCCCCCGGCTCCCGGCAGACCCCCGGCCGCCGCGCTCTACCCGCAGGGCAACATCCTGGCCACCCTCATCGGCTGACCGCCGGAGGCGGATAGGGAGCGGCAGCCAGCCCCCGGCTCCAGGTCCCCGGCCCCCAGCAGGCCCCCGGCCCCGTCCGCCGGAGTGGCGGGGGCCCTGGGGACGGCCGGGGCTCGCCGCGCCAGGGAGGTCCGGGCGGCCCCGACGGGCCGCCGGCCGTCTGGCGGCCGATGCCCGCGCGCGCCTGCCCGCGCAGCCTCGATTCGGTCCGGATATCCGGAACAGGCCGGATCCGCCGCAGGTGCCGACTGCGGAGAATACGACAATCGACCGGGCCAGGTGTCGCGGAATTTCCGCCGCCGCGACCCGCCGTCGAATTCCGGAGCCTGACGGGTGAATTCGGGACCGCCTTTCCCGAGAGCCGCCCAGGCTGGCCCGCGCCCGGAAAGTCGGCCGGTTCGACTTCCTGTGTCGGGAGGGGTTACCACGCAGGTCAGGTGAATCTACTCGCGTAGAAATCTCGGGCTCCCGGGTCGGTCCTTGAGGGCTGCGCATGGGAAGTCGGTCAGGCCGACTTCTGGTGCGAGCCGGCGCCGGTGGCACGGTCGGCTTCCCCGGGTGCCGCGTGCTGCACGGGAAGTCGGCCGAGTCGACTCCCCGTGCGGCGGCAGGATGTCCGGCCGGGATCGTGGCAGCGGTAGCTACCCGCGTAGATCGATCGAATGGGGCTGCGCTGTCCTGCGGCGCGAGAAGTCGGAGGGGTCGACTTCCTGTGCAGTGATGCGCAATGGGGCGTGGTGCTCTGCGCGAGAAGTCGGCCAGGCTGACTTCCGGTGCCGAATTCCAGGTCTCTCTACTCGCGTAGATTTCCCGAGGTCCCCGAGGGATGGGCTCCGTGCGTGGACGGAATTGTGCCGGAGCGGCATTCCGAGTGCCCATGAGGTAATCGGCCCGGAAAGCCGAGGCAAGGGAAATCGGCGCGGGGGGCGGGGGGCCCGCCCCCCGCCCCCCCCCCCGCGGGGACGGGGGGGGGGGGGGGGGCCCCCCGGGGGGGGGGGGGGGAAAGCCCGGGGAAGTGTAG
>NZ_JBHTRF010000088.1:0-33489 GCF_042796115.1 Kitasatospora sp. NPDC056446
GCTCCTGTTGTGTTTAAGCGACAGCGGCGGGGCCGACGGCCGAGCGGGTCCGACGGCCGGACCGGTCCGACGGGCGGACCGGTCCGACGGGCGGTCAGCCCGCGTACACGTCCTCGACGTACCGCCCGGCCTCGACCAGCCCCTGGAGCCAGGCCCGCGCCTGCTCCTCGTCCGCCCCGGGCGTCCGCTCCCGGTACAGCTCGCGGAAGGCCGCCCGGACGCCCGGCGCCATCCGCGCGCCGTCGCCGCACACGTACACCTCGGCGCCCGCCGCGAGCAGCTCCCAGACCTCCGCCGCCTCGGCCGCCAGGCGGTGCTGGACGAAGCGCCGCCCGTCCTGCGGCCGCTCGCTGAAGGCGGGCCGCATCGAGACCGCGCCGGCCCGGTCGGCCGCCTCCAGCTCGGCCCGGTGCAGGTAGTCCGCCTCCGCCGCGTCACAGCCGAAGTACAGCAGCGCCGGGGGGAGTTCGGCGCCGCCGGCGAGCAGCGCGAGGCGGTCGGCGACGGCGCCGCGGAACGGCGCCAGGCCGGTGCCGGCCGCGATCATGACCACCGGGGCGCGGTGCCCGATCCGGAACGCCTCCCGGCAGGGCTGGACCCGGGCCTGGACGGTGTCGCCGACGGCGACCCGGGCGAGGTGGCCGGAGCCGGTGCCCCGGAAGGTGCCCCGGCCGGAGCGGGCCGGGGCACTGAGCACGGAGACCATCAGGTCCACCTCGCCCGGGGCGCCGGTGGGCGAGGAGGAGATCGAGTAGTGCCGGGGCCGGATCGGCGGCAGCAGTTCCAGCAGCGCCGGCCAGCTCAGCGCCCCCTGGAGCGCCGGGTGGTCCTCGACCAGGTCCAGCAGGGTGCGCGGGTCGTCCTCGGGCAGGGCCCGCAGGGCGGCCCGCTCGGGCGGGCAGGGGTTGAGCGCGGCCAGCTCGGCCCGCTGCCCGGCGGTCGGCCGGTCCTGCAACTCCACGTGATGGGTGAGCAGTTCGCGCACCGTCAGCGGGCGGTCGACGGCCAGGCCGGTGCGCCGGTGGGCCACGATGTTGAGCACCGTCTGCGGGTCGGCGCCGAGCAGCTTGGCGGCCCGGTCGACCAGGGCCGGGTCGTTGGCCGGGAGCACGGTGAGGTGGTCGGCGGTCCGGTAGCCGGCGCCCTCGGGCAGGGCCAGCCGGACCAGCCGCTTCTCCCGGGGGTGGCCGGGGTCGGTGAGCGGGCCGACGGCGGTGACGGTCAGCTCGGTCATGCCGTGCCGGGCGGCCAGCGCGGCGCGCGGGCCGCCGGTCACCTCGGTGACCGTGTACGCGGCCTCCGGCCGGTGCCCGGCGGGGGCGTCGGCGTCCCCGTACCGCGACAGCAGCGCGAGGCGCAGCGCCTCGGTGAACTGCCGGACCGTTCCGGCCAGGTCGCCGGAGGCGTCGGCCTCGGCGCGGGCGAGCAGCCGGGTGCCGCCGAGGGCGGCGAGCCGGTCGTCGATCAGCGCCGGGATGCGCTGGTAGGTGGCGGCGTACGTGCGGTCGCCGATGCCGAGCACCGCGTACTCGACGCCCTCCGCCCTCCGGTCCGCGGCCCCGCCGGCGTCCCCGTCCTCATGGAGGCGGCGGACGAAGGCCGCCGCGTCGTCGGTCGGCTGCCCGTTGTACGAGGCGGCCGTGATCACCACCGGGCGGTCGGTGGGCAGCCCGTCCGCGTACGCGTCCAGCGGGGCGGTCTCGGTGTCGCAGCCCAGGTCGGCGGCGGCCTCCGCGAGCTGCCGGCTGAACTCGCGGCCGGCGCCGTAGTTGGAGCCGTGCAGGAGCAGCAGCCCGGTGCCCCGGCGGACCCGGCCGGGGCGCTCGGCGGCGGAGCCGGCCTGCGGTTCCGAGGCGGTCGCCGACGCGGTTACCGACGCGTTCGCCGACGCGGCGGTCGGGTCGGCGGCCGGGGCGGTCGCCGGCACCGGGGTGCGCCGGGCGAGCGCGAGGGTGAACTCGTCGGGCTTGATGGTGAGCGTCTGCTTGATGGTCAGCCGGTAGTCGGCGTGGTCGATCAGCCGGTACCGGTGGACCAGCATGCCGAGCAGCATGGTGGCCTCGTGCAGGGCGAACTGCCGCCCGATGCAGGCGCGTTCGCCGGTGCCGAAGGGCTTGAAGGCGTGCGGGGAACGGGCCGCCTCGGGCTCGGCGTCGAACCGGGACGGGTCGAACAGCTCCGGGTTGTCGCCCCAGACGGGGTCGCGGTGCAGCATCGGGGTCGCCACGAAGACGGTCTCCCCGGCACGCAGCGGGATCCGGCCGCCGAGCAGGGTGTCCTGGCGCGCCTCCCGGCTGAACGCGGGCGCCGTCGGCCACAGCCGCAGCGCCTCGTTGAGCACCTGCCGGGTGTACCGCAGCCGTCCGACGTCCTCGTACGAGGGCTCCGGGTCGGCCTGGCCGCCCCAGAGCGCGTCCACCTCGCGCCGCACCTCGCGGAGCACGGCCGCGTGCTTGACCAGGTAGTACATCGCGAAGGAGAGCGCGCCCGAGGTGGTCTCGTGGCCGGCGATCAGGAAGGTGATCACCTGGTTGCGGATGTTCTCGGCGTCCAGCCGGGTGCCGTCGGAGGGGCGCACCGCGCCGAGCATCAGGCCGAGCAGGTCCTCGGCCGGGCCCTGGGCCTCCTCGCCCGCGCGGGCGGCGATCACCTCGTCGACCACGGCTGCCAGGTAGTCGGCGTCGCCCTGGAAGGCCGTGTCGCGCTCGGTGTGGTCCAGTTCCGGGTCGCGGGTGAACTTGGTCATCGCCCACTCCAGGCAGCGGACCATCGCGTCCACGAACGGGTGCGGCTCGTCCCGGTCGAAGGAGCCGAAGTCGAAGCCGAAGCCGGCCAGCCCGATGGTGTCCAGGGTCATCCGGGTCATGTCGCCGGGCACGTCCACCGGCAGTCCGGCGCGCTCCCGGGCGTCCCAGGACGCGATCATCCGGCGGGCCACCCGCAGCATCACCGGGTGGTAGGTGCGCATCGAGCCGAGCGCGAAGGCCGGCATCAGGATGTCGTGCGCCCTGGCCCAGTTGGGTTCCTCGTTGTAGGCGGTGAACAGGCCGTCGCCGGTGAACCGGCGGACGTTCTCCAGCCCGGGGCCGATCGACTTGGTGAACCGCGTCTCGTCGGCCAGTTCCTCGACCAGGTCGAGGCCGCTGACGATCAGGGCGTCCCGGCCGTGCAGGCGCTGGGTGAAGGCCGGGCCGTACGTTCTGACCAGTTCCATGGTCCGCAGCACCGGGGCGGCGACCGGCGGCGCCGTGGAGATGTCCACCAGGGGGACGGCGGCGGGGCCCCCGGCGCCCCCGCCGGCGCCCACCTCGTCCTCCGCCTCGCCCCTCGCCTCGATCGCCGTCTCGATCGCCGTCTCGATCGCCGTCTCGATCGTGGTGTCGGTCATGGTCGGTCCCTCCCGCTGCAGAAAGTTTTTCGCTCCCTCCACTCTCTGCCCACCGGGAGCGGGGACCCGCCGTGGTCACTACATGATTGTGTAGTACCGGCCGTGCCCGTGGCCTTGCCCACGGACCGTCAGCTCTGGTGCGCACGGGCGCCACGGGGAGGAGAACCAGTCATGCGACCGACCGAAGGGTGCGGTCCGGCACCGGCGAGCCCGCAGGACGGCGCGGTGATCTGGCGCAACCGGGCGCTGCGGCTGCTCGACCACGTGCCGCTGCCGATCGCGGTGGTGGCCTTCGGCGGCCGGATCCTGATCGTCAACCGCGCGATGGCGGCCGAGTTCGGTCTGCTCCCGGGGCAGTTGCGCAACCGGAGGATCCTGGAGTACTTCACCCTCCGGGACAGCGCCACCCTCCAGGCGCTCGCCGAGGCGGTACGGATGCACCGCCGCTCGCAGTACCCGGCCCGGGTGTCCTGGACGCCCGCCCACGGCCGCGAGCGGTACGGCGAGATGACGGTCGACCTGGTCAGCGACACCCCGGAGCAGACGCCCAACCTGCTGCTCTCGCTGCGCGCCGTCGAGGTGCCCCGGCAGTCGCCGCCGGGCCCGCGCAGCGAGGTCAGCCCGGTCGAGGCCCGGATCCTCGCGGCGGCCGCCCGGGGCGACACCACCGCGCAGATCGCCCGGGAGATCGGGGTGACGGCGGACGGCGTCAACTACCACCTGGCCCGGCTCTCCCGGCGCTGGCGCGTGCCCAACCGCACCGCCCTGGTCGCCCGGGCCTACGCCACCGGCGTGCTGGCGGCCGGGACCTGGCCCCCGGCCGTCCCGGCCCACCCGTCGGGGTGACGCACCGTCAATGTCGTTGACGCGCGGCCGGATCGGGAGCGCACGGCCGGGTGACGGCGTGCTTCGGTCCGCCCCCTCCCGGGCAGCCTCCCCGGGCGGGGGCGGATCGAGGAGGAGGACGGCATGAGTGAGGACCAGGACCGCACCACCGACGGGCGCCCGGAGGCGGCGGGCCCCGGCCCCGCAGGGGGAGACGGGCCCCTACGAGGAGTCGGACCCGCGCCGACAAGCGCGCCCGGCCGCCGGGAGGCGGGCTTCCGGCGCTCCGCCGCCTTCCTGATCGACGAAGCCCTCGGCTTCCTCTTCCCCGCCGCCCTGCGCGCCGCCGCCGAGGTCGGGGTGGCCGACCACCTCGCGGACGGCCCCCGCTCCCCCGCCGACCTCGCCGCCGCGACCGGCACGGACGCCCGGAACCTGTACCGGGTGCTGCGGCTGCTCGCCACCCGGGGGATCGTGACGGAGGACGGACAGGGCCGCTTCGCCCTGACCGAGGCCGGGCAGTCCCTGCGCACGGACGTCCCGTACTCCGCCCGGGCGGCCGTCCGGATGCTCACCGACCGCACCATGTGGCAGCCCGCCGGCGAGCTGGCGCACTGTCTGACCGAGGGCACCACGGCCTTCGAGAAGCTGTTCGGCATGCCCTTCTTCGACCACTTCGCCAAGGACGAGCGGACCGCCGCCGTCTTCCACGTGGGCATGGCGGCGATGTCCGAGCCCGAGAACGGGCCGATCGCGGACGCCTGCGACCTCCCGGGCGCCGGAACGGTCGTGGACGTCGGCGGCGGCCACGGCGGCCTGCTGCTGGAGGTGCTGCGCCGCAACCCGGGCCTGGACGGCGTCCTCTACGACCGGGCGCACGTCCTCGCCGGGCACCGCCTGGACGGGCACCCGGAGGTCGCGGGCCGCTGGGCCCTGCGGGAGGGCGACTTCTTCGCCTCCGTACCGCCGGGCGACGTCCACCTGCTCAAGCGGATCACGCACGACTGGGACGACGAGGACTGCGTCACCCTGCTCGGCCACTGCCGCCGCGCGCTGCGGCCCGGCGGCCGGGTCCTGGTGCTGGACGCCGTGGTGCCCCCGGGGGACACTCCGCACCAGTCCAAGGACCTGGACCTGATGATGATGGCGTCCCTGACCGGCCGGGAGCGCACCGAGGCCGACTTCGCGGAGCTCTTCGAGCGGGCCGGGCTGCGGCTGTCCCGGGTGCTCCCCACGACGACGGTGCTGTCGGTGGTCGAGGCGGTGGCCGACTGAGCCGACCGGCACCGGGCGCCGCGCCGCCCCGGCGCCCGGGTGCCGGTCACCCGGGCGCGCAGCGCAGTGCCGCCCAGAGGTCGAGCCGGTCCTCCAGCCTGAGCAGGCTGCGGCCGGTCAGCTCCTCGATCCGCTTGATCCGGTAGTGCACCGTGTTGACGTGGACGTGGAGCGCCTCCGCCGTCCTGGACCAGGAGCCGCTGTGCCGGAGGAAGACGTCCAGGGTGTCCACCAGGGAGACGGTGTTCGTCCGGTCGTGCTCGGTCAGCGGCGTGAGGAGCCGTCGGCGGAAGTCCGCGGCCACCTCGGCGGGGACGCCCCGGAGCAGCGTGTCGAGGGTGGTGATCCGCGAGCAGCGGCCGACGGCGCCGGGCGGCTCGACCCGGAGCGCGTAGCGGGCCTGGACCAGGGCGGCCCTGAGGTCCCGGGCGTGCGGTCCGCTGGTGGAGCCGATGCCCAGGCGCAGCCGCCGCCGGCCGGTCAGCCCGGCCTCCAGGCGCGGCAGCACGCGTTCCAGGGCCTCCGCGATCCGCGCCTCCGGGGCCGGGGTCAGGGCTGCCGCGCCGCCCCGGCCGTCGGGGGCGGCGACGAAGGGGTCGGGCAGTTCGTGGAGGGCTTCGGCGAGGGCCGCGGCCGCCCAGGCCGCCGGGGCTCCGTCGATCCGGGCGGCGACGGCGGTGAGCGGCCTGCGCGGGGGCAGGCCGGAGAGGGCGAGGGCGCGTTCGGCCTCGGCGTCGGTGTCGGCGCCGGAGTCGGCACCGGGGTCAGAGTCGGCGTCGGCGTCGGCGTCGGAGTCGAGCAGTTCGATCAGCCGGGTGCCGGTCTGCCGCTGGGCGGTGGCGGTCGCCCGGTCGCGGGTGGCGAGCGGGGAGAGCAGCTCGGCCAGGCCGTGCAGCAGGGCGGCGGCGGTCGGGCCGGGTTCGTCGTGCGGCCGCAGCAGCAGTCCGTCGAACGGGGTCTCGCCGGGTGGGCCGACCGGGACGGGCGCCGCCGGGGCCGGGCGGGCGGTGGCGCGCCGGGAGGACGGCGGGGCGGCCGGGGCGGGCGCCGAGGTGCCCAGCACCCGGCCCGAGCCGGTGGTCAGGGAGCACTCGGGCAGTCCGAGGTCGGCCACGGCCCGGGCCAGGAGGTCGTCCAGCGGGGCCCGCGTGTGGAGCAGCCGGGTGAGGGCGCGGCGGGCGGCGGCCGGGAGGGCGGCCTGCCCTTCGGCGTGTGCCTGGAGGTCGCCCCACAGACGCAGGTAGACGCGGTCGGTGACGGAGCGGAAACTGGTTCCGGCCGGGACCGACAGCAGGGGGATGCCGTGTCGGCGGCAGGCCTCGGTCAGCTCCGGCGGGACGGTGCCGTGAGTGCCCTCGCCGGCGAGGAGAGCGGCGACTTCCGCGATCCGCAGGGAGTTGGCGAAGCGCATCGCGGCCTGGCCCTCGTCTGGCCGCCACCAGACCAGTCCGGAGAGGACCAGTTCGCCGCGCTGGAGGTAGCGGGCCGGGTCCTGGAGGTCGGTGGAGGTCACTCCGGTGACCTCGCGGTCGAGCAGGTTCGGGCTCGCCCAGGCGACCTCGATGTGGAGGTCGTCCAGCTCCAGGAGGTCTCCGACGATCATGCTGTGCTCCTTGTGCGCCCTGCGCGGTTCCGGGCCTCGCACATGCGATGGCTGACACGTGTCAGGCATCGTAAACACAAGGAGGAAGATCCGGTTTGCCTCTTGTGGGATCACCCGACCGCGATGGGTGCGGGCGGGGTCGCGGTCCGGTGGTCCCGACAGTGGACCGCGCCCCGGCCGCCGTGACGCGGCGGCCGTGACGCGGCGGCCGTGACGCGGCGTTCGGCCCGCCGCGCGCCCGCCGCCGCACCCCCGTCACCGCGAGCCGGACCGCCGGCGGTGCTCGTCGAGGGCCAGCCACACCTTGTCCCGCAGGAACGGCGCCTCGGTGAAGCGGATGCCGGTGGCGTCCCGCAGGGCGTTGGCGAAGGCGGGCGGCACCGGGTTGAACGGGCTCTCCGACATCGACTTGGCGCCCAGCGGCCCGATCTCGTCCGAGGTCTCCGAGAAGTGCACCTCGGTGCGCGGGACGTCCGCGAACGCGGGCAGCCGGTAGCGGCGGAACGCGGCCGTGGTGACCTCTCCCCGGTCGTCGACCAGGACCTGCTCGAACAGCGTCGCGCCGAGGGCCTGGGCGACGCCGCCCTCGACCTGGCCGCGGCACTGCAACGGGTTCATCACCTTGCCCGCGTCGGCGCCGTGGACGCTGCGCAGGATCCGGATCTCGCCGGTGTCCGGATCGACCGCGATCCGGAACCACTGGGAGTTGAACGCCACCGAGCGCGGCGAACCGCCGAAGTGGCCGTCGGCGGCGAGTTCCACACCCCGCCCGCGCGCGGCCTCGAACACCTCCTTGAGCGACACCGTCCGCCCGTCGCAGTCCACCGCCTCGGCGGTGAGCCGCAGGAGCCCGCGGGAGGTCCGGGCGTACTCGGACGTGAAGGTGAGGATCCGCTCGGCGAGCGCGTCGGCCGCCCGCAGCACCGCCTTGCCCGCGACGACCGTGCCGGCCGAGCCGAAGGCGCCGGTGTCGTGGCGCACCAGGTCGGTGTCGGACTGCCGGACGGCGATCCGGTCCACCGTGGTGCCGAGCGCGCCGGCGGTGATCTGCTGGTGCACGGTGGTGGTGCCGTTGCCGAACTCCGCCGTGCCCACCGCGACGTCGTACGTCCCGTCCTCCAGCAGCTTCACGGTGGCGTCGGCGAAGTGGCCGCCGGGCGGCCCGCAGGCGATGGCCGCCATGGCGAAGCCCTGCCCGACCAGCCAGCCCTCGGGGGCGAGTTCCGCGCTGGTGTCCCCGGCGAGGGCGGTACGGACCACCCCGAGGCACTGGTCGAGCCCGTACGAGGCGATGTGCAGGTCCTCCTCCTCGCCGAGCGGGCCCGCCATGTGCTCGCCGGGCCCGATGACGTTGCGCTCGCGCAGCACCAGCGGGTCCAGGCCCAGCCGCCGGGCGAGTTCGTCCATCGCCGACTCCAGGGCGAAGGTGACCTGCCCGAGGCCGTAGCCGCGGAAGGCGCCGGCCGGCACCGCGTTGGTGTAGACGGAGTAGGCGTCGACCTGCTTGTGCGGCGCCCGGTAGACGCCCATCGACTCGCCGATGCTGTGGAACATCACGGCCGGCCCGTGGTTGCCGTACGCGCCGGTGTTCGCGACCACCCGGAACCGCACGGCCGTCAGGGTGCCGTCGCTCCTGGCGCCCAGCGTGACGGTGACCGTGAACGGGTGCCGGGTGGTGGCGCCGTGGAACTGCTCGGCCCGGGTGAACTCCAGCTTGACCGGCCGGCGCAGCCGTAGCGCCGCCAGGACCGCGATGTCCTCGGTGAGCATCTCCTGCTTGCCGCCGAACCCGCCGCCGACCCGGCCCGCCACCACCCGGACCCGCTCCGGCGGCAGGTCGTAGAGGTCGCACAGCGCGCGCCGGGTGAGGAAGGGCACCTGGGTGGAGGAGCGGACGACCAGCCGCTCCTCCCCCGGCTCCCCGCCCTGCTCCCCTTCCCGCTCCCCGTCCGGCTCCCCGTCCGGCTCGAAGTACACGACGCAGCCGTGCGTCTCCAGGCTGGCGTGCTGCACCCGCTGGGTGCGGAAGGTCTCCTCGTAGACCAGGTCCGCCTCGGCGAAGCCCCGTTCCACGTCGCCCAGTTCACCGTGCGCCTCGCCGCAGACGTTCTCCCCGGGGCGGGCGATCCGGGAGTCCGGCCCCTTGGGGTGGAGCACCGGCGCGCCGGGCCGCATCGCGGCCTCCGGGTCGAGCACGTACGGGAGTTGCTCGTAGTCGACGACGATCCGGCGGCGGCCCTCCTCGGCGGCGCCCTCGCTCTCGGCGACCACGGCGGCCACCCGCTGGCCGACGAAGCGGACCACGTCGTCCAGGACCCGGGTGTCGTCCGGGTCCTCCGTCGGGTGCTCGTGGCGGGCCGAGGAGTACAGCCGGTCCGGCGCGTCCTCGTGGGTGAACACCGCGACCACGCCGGGCACCCGCAGCGCGTCCGAGGTGTCGATCGAGCGGATCCGGGCGTGCGGGTGGGGCGAGCGCAGCAGCTTCATGTGCAGCAGCCCGTCCACCTCCACATCGAAGGTGTAGCGGGCGGTGCCGGTCACCACCTGCGGCCCGGCCGGGGCCCCGGGGCTGCGGCCGACCGCCCGTCCGGCGCAGGGCCGTTCGGTGTGCCGGACCCCGCGGAGCGCGTCCTCGATCGCCCGGTAGCCGGTGCACCGGCACAGGTTGCCCTTCAGCGCCCTCGGCAGGTCGGCGAGGTGCTCCTCGTCGAAGGCACTGGCCGTCATCAGCATCCCGGCCGTGCAGAACCCGCACTGGAAGCCCTGGGCGTCCAGGAACTTCCTTTGCAGCGGGTGGAGTTCGCCGCCCTCCTCGGCCAGGCCCTCCACCGTGGTGACCGCGCGGCCCTCGGCGCGCAGCGCCGGGTAGAGGCAGCTGTGCACCGGTTCGCCGTCCACCTGCACGGTGCAGGCGCCGCAGTCGCCCGCGTCGCAGCCCTTCTTCACCCCGAACCAGCCGCGCTCGCGCAGGTAGGTGCGCAGGCACTGGCCGGCCCGCGGCTCGGCGTCGAAGTCCTCGCCGTTGACCCGTACGGAGAAGCTCACCGTCGGTCCTCCCGCTCTCTCGTCCCGGTGTCCGTACGGGAGTTCGCCCCCGTGTCGGTCCCGGCGTCCGTCGCGGTGCCCGTCCCGGTGTCCGTCCCGGCGGGGTGCCCGTCGGCAAGTTCGCGGCGGATCTCCTCGGCCAGCCGGAAGGTCATGTGGCGCCGCCAGGCGGGGTGCCCGTGGATGTCGTCGTAGTACTCCTGCGGCGCGATCCCGAACCCGATCGCCTCGCGCACCGCCGCCGCGTTGGGCGTCAGCGGGAAGCGCAGCCGGATCGGGCGCACGGTCGAGGCCGTGACCGTCAGCACCAGCTCGCCGTCGTACGGGTCGCGCGTGCCGATGAGCAGCGCGCCCGAGCGGCCGAGCCCGTACAGGGAGGCCTGCCGGAAGGCCGTCCGCTGCTCCAGGGCCCGGGCGGGCAGCACGATCGAGCGCAGCAGTTCGCCGGGCCGCAGGTCCTTGGCCCCCGCGCCGACGACGAACTCCGCCACCGGGACCGCGCGGACCGCGCCCTCCTGGGAGAGCAGGGTGCAGACGCCGTCCAGGGCCGCGGTGAGCGAGATCATCGGCCCGGCCGGCAGCCCGTTGCACAGGTTCCCGCCGACGGTGGCCATGTGCCAGATCTTCCAGGAGGCGAGGAACGCCCGGCAGCACTGTTCGAACAGCGGGGCCGCCGGGGCGTCCAGGGTCCGGGCGAAGCGCGACAGTTGGGCGATGGTGCAGGTCGCCGCGATCTCCAGGTCGCCGGCGGGGGTCAGCCGGAGCGGCTCCCAGCCCATCCGGCTCAGGTCGATCAGCCGGCGGACGTGCGGCTGCGGCTCGGAGAACAGGTACGTCCCGCCGCCCAGCCAGGCGTCCCCCGGGCGCCAGGTCCCGCGCTGCCGCGCGTCGCGCAGCTCCACCACCGTGTTCAGGTCCACGTTCGCTCACCGTCCTCGATCGGTCGACACGGCGATTGAAGCAGCGCTTGACCAGGCGGAACGAGTGGTCGGGAGCACCAGCCGCGGCCGGCCGGACTGGACGATCGACCAGTGCGCTGACATGACGCCGGCGCGGCCGACACCCTTGGCCCCGGCCGGAGTTCCACAACTGCGTCACAACGGGGCCGGAGCCCTCCCCCGCCGATCACCGCCCTGGAATCATCCCTGCTGGGCACCGGGGAGGTGCCCGGGGAGACGACCGAGGGGCTTGCCATGACGACGCTGATCAAGGACGCCGGACCGCCCGGCCGGGACTCGGCCTCCGCCGCGCTCGCCCGCCACCTGCCCCGGGCGCTGGCCGTGCTCGCGGGCCTGGCCACCGTCGTCCTGGCCTTCGCCTGGTTCCTCTCCGCCTACCGCTCGGTGGACGCCTACCGCGCCGCCCCGGTCTGCGGCACGGCCGCCGCCGCGCCCGGCGCGCCCTGCGTACGCCACGAGACCGGCAAGGTGACGGCCCGGGCGGTCGACAACGGCGGCGACTCCACCACCTACTCGCTGACCGTGTCCCGGGAGGAGGCGCCCACCCTCTCGTACAGCGTCGGCCAGGCCTTCCACGACGACGCCGAGGTCGGCGTGGACGTCGACCTGACGATCTGGAACGGCCGGGTGGCCGAGCTCTCCTGGCACGGGCACCGCGCCTCGCCGCCCGACATCCCCTGGTCGGACTGCTTCCGGCTGGCCCTCCTGGTCGGCGCGGGGTCCGCCCTGACCGTCTGCGGACTGGCCCGGCCGCGCGGAGGCGCCTGGGCGGTGCCGCCCCTCGCGGGCATCTTCATCGCCTTCCTCTCCTTCATCGGCAGCTTCATCCTCTGCCTCGCCCAGTGGCCCCTCGTCGTCACCCTGGGCGGCCCCGTCCTCGGCTGGCTGATCCTGACCGCCATCGCCACGGCGATCGCCGCGGACGTCTGACGCCCCCCGCGCCGGACCGGGGCCCTCCCCCGCCCGGACTTCACAACTACGTGACAAGAAGCGCCGGTTGTTCCCCGGCCGGCCACCTGACTGGCATCATCGGCCGGGCATCGGGGAGCTGCCGGGGCACGAACGACAGGGGTGGCGATGAACGCACGGGACAGGGACGCCGCGCCGTCCGACGGCGTACGGCGGGCGGCCGGGGCCGCCGCCCGGGTGCTGGCGCAGGGGCTGCTCCTGCTGGCGGGCCTGGCCACCGTGGCCCTCGGCTTCACCTGGTTCGTCGACACCTATGACGAGGCGGGCAGGTACCGCACCGCCCCGGCCTGCGGCACGGCCGCCGCCGTAGCGGGCACGGACTGCGTACTCGGCGAGACCGGCAGGGTGGCGGCCCGCAAGCGCGACGACAGCGGCGACTCCACCAGCTACGAGCTGACCGTGGCGCGCGAGACGGCGCCGAGGGAGACCTTCGACGTCGGCGAGGCCTTCTACGACGACACGGAGATCGGCACGAACGTGGACCTGAAGGTCTGGCGGGGCCGGGTGGCCGAGGTCTCGTACCACGGGCACCGCGCCCAGAACCCGGACACGCCCTGGCTCACCTCCGTCGAGGTGGCGTTCCTGATCGGCCTGGGGTCGGTCCTGACCGTGTACGGGCTGACCTGGCCGCGCGACAACGCCCGATCCGTCCCCGTCTTCGCCGCCCTGTGGGTCGTCGCCTTCTCCTTCGCCGGCTGCGTCATCCTCGTGCAGATACAGCTCCCGTTCGCCCTCACGCTGGGCATCCCCGTCCTGGGCTGGGTGCTCATGACCGCGGGCACCACGGCGGTCACCCTGGACACCTGACGCCGCCGCCCTCCCCCGGGCTCCGGGACCGGGCGCCGGGACCGGGCTCCGGGACCGGCGGCCCGCGATGGGATGATGGAGCGGACGATTCCGTGTGGGCGAGGGGTGGCGCATGAGCAGCAGACTGCGGGTGCTGCGGCAGCAGAACCGGCTCAGCCTGGAGGCGCTCGCCGACCGGGCCGGGGTCACCAAGAGCTACCTCTCCAAGGTCGAGCGCGGCCTCAGCGACCCGTCGATCTCGACCGCCCTCAAACTGGCCCACGCCCTCGGGGTCGATGTCGGCCGGCTGTTCTCGGACGAGGTGGAGCCCGAGCTGGTCACCGTCGTGCGCGCCGGCGAGCGCACCCCGATCGCCGACGGGGCCGGCCCCGGCACCCCCCACTACGAGGGCATCGCGACCGGCCTCAGCGGCAAGCGGATGGTGCCGTTCGTGATGTACCCGCCGACCGACCCGACCGGCTCGCCGTACAAGTCCCACGCGGGCGAGGAGTTCCTCTTCGTCCACGCGGGCAGCGCGGAGCTGGAGTTCCCCGAGCGGACGGTGCTGCTCGGCCCCGGGGACAGCGTCTACTTCAACTCGGCGCTGCCCCACCGCTGCCGGAGCACGGGGGCGGAGCCGGCCGAGATCCTCGTGGTCATCCACGACGACCCGGCCGGCCCCTCGGACCGGGTCCCCACGCTGCCCTGACACCCCCGGCCGTACGCCCCGGTCAGGGTGCAGGGTCAGCCGGCCATCGCCGCCTCGGCCAACAATTCGGCGAGCCTCTTCGTCCCCGGCCCGTCCAGCGGCAGCAGCGGGTGCCGGGGCTCCCCGACGTCCAGTCCGTGCAGCGCGAGCCCCGCCTTCACGGTGGTCGGCAGGCCGCCGCCCAGCAGGAACTGGAGCACCGGCAGCTGCCGGTAGAACACCCGGCGGGCCGCGTCCGGCTCCCCGGCCCGCACCGCCCGGTACAGCTCCAGGGTGAGCTCCGGGATCACGCAGGGCGCCGCCGTGCACCAGCCCGCCGCGCCGGCCGCGAACGCCTCCAGCGCCAGCGGGTTGGAGCCGTTGTAGAACGGCAGTGCGCCGTCGGAGAGTTGGACGAGCCGGTGCATCCGCTGGATGTCGCCGCTGCTCTCCTTGACCATGGTGATGTTCTCCACCCGGTCGACCAGCCGGTGCAGCAGCTCCGGGGAGAGGTCGACCCCGGCGGTGGCCGGGTTGTTGTAGACCATCAGCGGGATGCCGATCGCACCGGCGATCTCCTGGTAGTGCCGGGTGATCTCCCGCTCGTCCAGCTTCCAGTAGGACAGCGGCAGCACCATTACCACGTCGGCGCCTGCCTGTTCGGCGTAGCGGGCCCGGCGCACGGCGCTGCGGGTGGTGAGGTCGGCGATGCCGACCACGGTCGGCACCCGGCCCGCGACGGCGGCGACCGAGGCCTCGGCGGTGTCGTACCACTCCCGGTCGTCCAGGTAGGCGCTCTCGCCGGTGGACCCCAGCGGGGCGATCGCGTGGCAGCCGGAGCCGACCAGCCGGTCGATCAGTTCGGCGAGCCGGGCCAGGTCCGGGCCGCCGTCGGTGCGGGAGAACGGGGTCACCGGGTAGGCGATGATCCCTTCGAGGACGGTCGTGGCCATCTCAGGCCTCCTTCCGGACGGCGGTGGCAGCGGCGGGAGCGGGGGCAGGGGCGGCCTGGCCGGGCGCGGTCGCGGTCGCGACCGCGTCGCCGTGGCCGGCCCGCAGGGCGCGGCGGGCGTAGTAGGCGAAGTTCGCCTGGCCGCGCTTGGGCGTGGAGATCCAGTCGTGCGCCTCCTGGGCCAGCAGCTCGGGGATCTCCTGGATCTTCCCGGCCGCGCTCGCCAGCAGTTGGAGCCTGGCGGCCCGTTCGAAGAGCAGCGCGAGGGTGCACGCCTCCTCGACCGTCCCGGTGGCGACCAACTGGCCGTGGTGGGCCAGCAGCAGCGCCCGCTTGTCGCCGAGCGCGGCCGTGATGAGCTCGCCCTCCTCGTTGCCGACCGGGATGCCGGGCCACTTCTCCAGGAACGCGCAGTCGTCGAACAGCGGGCAGGTGTCCATGTGCGAGACGACCAGCGGGGTCTCCAGCATGGAGAGGGCGGAGATGTGCAGCGGGTGGGTGTGGATGATGCAGTTGACGTCGGGGCGGGCCCGGTAGACCCAGCTGTGGAAGCGGTTGGCCGGGTTGGCCATCCCGTCGCCCTCCAGGACGTTCAGGTCCTCGTCCACCAGCAGCAGGTTGGCCTCGGTGACCTCGTCGAAGCCGAGTCCCAGGCGCTGGGTGTAGTAGGTGCCCGGGCGCTCGGCGCGGGCGGTGATCTGTCCGGCCAGACCGGAGTCGTGCCCGGCGTCGAACAGGATGCGGCAGGTCAGGGCGAGCTTCTGCCGCACCGTCCAGCCGCTGTCGGGGATCGCGGTCGCCATCCGGCGGTGGGCGAGCTCCACCAGCTCGGACTTGCCCGCCTCGAACGTGTCGGCCATGCCGTGGTTCTCCTTCGCTTGCCCGTGGTGACGGCCTCCCGGGGCATGCCGGGGAACCCCCGGAGCAGGCAGCAGCGACCCGCACCGGCGGACCCGGGCGCCTCGATGAGGACACGTTATTCACCATAGGACACGACGTGTCATGCGTCGATCCCCGAACGGGCGGGCAGCACGGGAAGGGCGACGGGCCGTGTACGGACGGGTCAGGGCCGGTCCAGCCGGAGCGCCGTCGGAGCCTCCGCACCACGAACCGCGCGGCCAGGCCGCAGACCAGGGCTGGGGTTCACCGGAGTTGCCCGAAGCAGAGGTCGACCTCCGGTCCGGCCGGGGCCCGGGCCGCGGGCGGGCCGTCAGACCGGCGGCTGTGGGCGGGCGGTCAGACCGGCGGCTGCGGGCGGGTCAGGCCTCGGTCGTACGCGAAGATCACCGCCTGCACCCGGTCCCGGGCGCCGATCTTCGCCAGCACCCGGCTGACGTGCGTCTTGACCGTCGACTCGGCGAGCACCAGGCGCTGGGCGATCTCCCCGTTGGTCCAGCCGTGGGCGATGGCGAGCAGGATCTCCCGCTCGCGGTCGGTCAGGGCCTCCAGCCGGGGGTCGGCGGCGGGCGCGGCACCGGGCGGGCGGACCGGCAGGCGGTGGGCGTAGGCGTCCAGGAGGCGGCGGGTGATCGCGGGGGCGACGACGGCGTCGCCCTCGGCGACGGAGCGGATCCCGGAGAGCAGTTCCTCGGGGCGGGCGTCCTTGAGCAGGAAGCCGCTGGCCCCGGCGCGCAGCGCGGCGTGGGCGTACTCGTCGAGGTCGAAGGTGGTCAGCACGAGGATGCGGGAGCGGCCGCCGCCGGCCACGATCCGGCGGGTGGCCTCGATGCCGTCCATGCCGGGCATCCGGATGTCCATCAGCACGACGTCCGGCCGCAGGTCGGCGGTCAGCCGGACGGCCTCGGTGCCGTGGGCGGCCTCGCCGACGACCTCGGTGTCGGGCTGGCTCTCCAGCAGCATGCGGAAGCCGTAGCGCTGGAGCGGCTGGTCGTCCACGATGAGGACGGTGGTCACGTCGGGCCGCCTGTCGGGTCGGGGGTGAGGTCGAGTACGGCCTCCACGGTCCATCCTGCACCCGGGCCGGGGCCCGCGGTGACGGTGCCCCCGTACAGCGCGGCGCGCTCGCGGATGCCCGCGAGGCCGTGGCCGTCGCCGCCCGGGTGGGCGGGCCGGCGGGTGTCGACGGGCGGGCCGGTGTCCTGGACGCGCACCCGCAGCCGGTCGGTCCCGGCGGTCAGGGTGACATGGGCCCGGGTGTCGGGGCCGGCGTGCTTGAGGGCGTTGGTCAGCGACTCCTGGACGATCCGGTAGGCCATCAGCTGCATGCCGCGGTCGAGCCGGTCGAGGTCGCCGGCCGCCGTGTACACCACCTGCGGCCCGGCGGCGCGGATCCGGGCGCACAGCCCGTCGAGGTCGGCGACGCCCGGCTGCGGGGTGAACTCGGCGGTCTCCTCGCCCTGCTCGCGCAGCACGCCGAGCATCCGCCGCAGTTCGCCGAGCGCCTGGCGGCTGGTGTCGCCGATCAGCAGCAGGGCCTCCCGGCCGCGTTCCGGGGTGGCCTGGGCGGCGTAGGCGCCGCCGTCGGCGAGGGTGACGATGACGGACAGGTTGTGGCCGATGATGTCGTGCATCTCCCGGGCGACCCGGGCGCGCTCGGCGGCGGTCGCGAGCCGGCTGCGCTGGTCCCGTTCGATCTCCAGCCGGGCCGCGCGCTCGCGCAGCCCGGCCAGCTGGGCGCGCCGGATGCGTACCGCGATGCCGAGGGCCACGGCCGCCGTCGTGGCGCTGAACAGGAAGAACAGCGCGTCGCCGACCGGCAGCCCGCCGCCGGAGACGGCGACGGCGACCAGGGCGACGGCACCGACCATCGCCGCGCAGGACCAGGCCAGGTGCCGAAGGCGGCCGTGCAGGGCCAGGCTGTACAGGGCGACCAGCAGGGCGGCGTCGGCGCGCAGGCCGACGCCCAGCGTCCACTGGAGGACGAACACCGCCATGATCGCGACGAAGGCCGCGGTGGGCCGCCGGCGGCGCCACAGCAGCGGGACCACCAGGCCCGCCTGGAGTGCGACCGTCCAGGGCAGCGGCAGCCGGGCGAGGACGATCCGGTGCTCGCGCGGGCCGCCCTCGCCGTGGCCGGGGAAGAGGTCGGGGAGGCAGAACAGCAGGACGACGGCGGCGACCACGGCGGCGTCGAGTACCCAGGGGTGCTCGCGGTCGGCCAGCCGCACCCGCTGGCCGATCCGGGCCAGTCGGGCGAAGAACGGGTGGCCGGAGAGCACCTCGGCTCCCGCGAACGGGCCCGTGGCGGCGGTGTGCTCCCTCACCGGTGGCACCTCCCTGGTCGGCCGGATGCGTGTCGCGACCGGTCGGGTGCGTGTCGCGGTCGTGGAAGTGGGGGGGGGGGGGGGGGGCCCCCCCCCCCCCCCCGGGGGGGGGGGGGGGGGGGCGGGGGCGGGGGGGGGGGGGGGGGGGGGTGGGGGGGGCGGGGGGGGCCCGGCCCCCCCACTCCGAGTGTCTCAGGCGTCGGGTGTCCGAGGCCTCGGGCGTCCGGGACGCCGGGTGTCTCAGGCGTCCGTGCGGACCAGGCGCACGGCGGCCGCCGCCAGGGCCAGCACGGTCCACCCGAGGAAGACGGCCAGCCCCGCCGTCGGCGACAGCGTGGTGGTGTCGTGGTGGAGGGCGAACATCGCCTCGCCCGCGTGGCTGGGCAGGTACGGGCTGATGTGGCTCTGCCAGGAGGTGGGCAGCAGCGAGGTCAGCCCGGGGATCAGCATCAGCGTGGCGACCAGGACGGCGATGCCGCCGGCCACCGACCGCAGCAGCGCGCCGAGTGCGACGCCGATCACACCGACCAGCGCCAGGTAGAGCCCGGCGCCGAACAGGCCGCGCACGACCCCGGTGTCGGAGAGGGTCATCGCCGCGCGGGTGCCGGACAGGATGCCGCTGTCGGCGAGGAAGGTGGCGAACACCCCGACGGTGCCGAGCACCAGCGCGATCAGGCCGTACACCGCGGCCTTGGACCACAGCACCGGCAGGCGGCGCGGCACGGCGGCCAGCGTGGAGCGGATCATGCCGGTCGAGTACTCGCCGGCGGCGACCAGCACGCCGAGGACGCCGAGCGCCAGCTGGGCGAAGTTGGTGCCGAACAGCGACAGGCTCAGCGCACTGGCGTCCGCGAAGTCCCGGTCCATCGGGCGGCCCGAGTTGATCCTCGACTTGAACTGGAACGCGGCGATCAGGCCGAAGGCGACCAGGAAGAGCCCGGCCAGGCCGAGGGTGATCCAGGTGGAGCGCAGCGACCACAGCTTGGCCCACTCGGCGCGCAGCACCCGGGCCGGGGTCACCTTGTACGCGGGGCGGGCCGGCCGGAGGTCGGCGGCCGCCGTGGTCTGGCTCGGTGCGACCGTACTCATGCCGCGTTCCTCTCGGACGTGGTGGCGGTGGTGCCGTGGTACTCGACGGCGTCCCTGGTCAGCTCCATGAACGCCTCCTCCAGGGAGACCGTCCGGGGGGTGAGCTCGAAGACGGCGATGCCGAGCCCGGCGGCGGCGAGGCCGATCTCGCGGGCGGTGCGGCCGGTGACGAGGAGTTCCTCCGAGCCTGCCCGGCCGGTGATCTCCACACCCGGCCCGGCCAGCGCGGAGCGCAGCCGGGTCGGGTCGTCGCTGGCGACCTTGACGAGGTCGCCGCCGGCCTGGCGGACCAGTTCCTGCACGGTGGTGTCGGCGAGCAGCCGCCCGCGGCCGACGATGATCAGGTGGTCGGCGACGAGGGCCATCTCGCTCATCAGGTGCGAGGAGACGAAGACGGTGCGGCCCTCGGCGGCGAGCCCGGTGAGGAGGTTGCGGATCCACAGCACGCCCTCGGGGTCGAGGCCGTTGACCGGTTCGTCCAGCATCACGGTGGCCGGGTCGCCGAGCAGCGCGGAGGCGATGCCGAGCCGCTGGCCCATGCCGAGCGAGAACGCCCCGGCGCGCTTGCGGGCCACCGACTGGAGCCCGGTCAGCTCGATGACCTCCTCGACCCGGCGGCGCGGGATGCCGTGGGTGTGGGCCTGGGCCATCAGGTGGTTGAAGGCGGAGCGACCCGGGTGGATCGACTTGGCCTCCAGCAGGGCGCCGACCTCCTGGAGGGGCGCCGCGTGCTCGGCGTAGTGGCGGCCGTTGACGCGCACCGTGCCGGTGGTGGGGGCGTCGAGGCCGACGATCATCCGCATGGTGGTCGACTTGCCCGCGCCGTTGGGTCCGAGGAAGCCCGTCACCGTACCGGGCCGGACCGTGAAGTCCAGCCGGTCCACGGCGGTCTTCTCGCCGTAGCGCTTCGTCAGCTGGTGCGCCTCGATCATCGGTCATCCCTGTGCTCCGGGGCCGGGCCGTCCCGGCCGCCCTCGTGTTCCACGGTAGGGGCGGAGGACGGCCGGACCCCCGGTACTACGGACCGATCATCGACAGGTCCGTAGTACCGCGGTACCACGGGCTCCTGCGACGCCCGGCGGGACGGCGGGCCGGGGTCAGCGCGCGTCCGTCCGCCGTTCGAGGCGGGTGCCCTCGCGCAGCGTGATCGACATCAGGTCGCTGGGGGCGTCCAACTCCAGCCGGTGCCAGCGGCCGCGCGGCACGATCACGGCGGTGCCGGCCGTCAGCGGCACCGTCTCCTCGGCGCCGCCGGGCGCGGCGGCGCGCAGCTGGACCCGGACGGCGCCGGCCAGGCAGCACACCGCCTCCTCGGCCTCGGGGTGCATCTCCCAGTGGTCGGCGTGCACGTCGGCGTCGGTCTCCACGTGGAAGGCCGCGACCTGCCAGGCCCCGGGGTCGCCGCCGGCCATCCGGCGGCCGGTGGGCCGGACGGCGCCGTCGGGGCCGATGTGCAGGGCCGAGGCGAACAGGTCGACTACGGCGAGCGGAGTGGTCGTCATGAGGGTGTTCCTTCCAGGTGCTTGTCCGCCGGGGCGGCGGGCGGGGCAGCGGGACGAGCGGTGGGACCGGCGGCGGGGACGTCGGGCCGGCGGCGGGGCAGCACCACGACCGCGACGGCCGCCGCGAGGGCGAAGAGGCCCGCCGAGAGGGCCAGTCCGAGGGCGTAGCCGTCGTTGAGGGCGGCGGGGTCGGTGGCGGCGCCGGTGCGGTGCGCGGCGACGGTGGCCAGGACGGCCAGGCCGACGCAGCCGCCGAGTTGGCGCGAGCTGTTGAGCAGGCCGGAGGCCGTGCCGGCCTCGCGGGCCGCGATGCCGGTGGTCGCGGCGGCGGCGACCGGCGCCAGGACCAGCCCGGTGCCGATGCTGGTGACCACGGACGGGCCGAGGACGTCGGTGAGGAAGCCGCCGTCCGGGCTGAGGAGGGCGAACCAGGACAGGCCTGCCGCGGCCAGGGCGGCACCGGGCACCAGGGAGGCGCGGGGGCTGCGGGTCGCGGTGATCCGGGTCGCGATGACGGTGCCCGCGACCAGCCCGGCCGAGAAGGGCAGGAACGCGGCGCCGGTGGCGGCGGGGCCCAGGCCCAGCACCTGTTGCAGGTAGAGGGAGACGAAGTAGAAGGCGGTGAACTGCCCGGCCGCGGCCAGGAAGACCAGCAGGTTGGCCCCGGCGACCCAGCGGCTGCGCAGCAGGCCGAGCCGCAGCAGCGGCGCGGGGGTCCGGCTCTCGGTCCGGACGAAGGCGGCCAGCAGCGCGACGGCGGCGGCGAGCGTCCCCAGGGTGGCCGGGGAGGCCCAGCCCAGGGTGTCGGTGCGCACCACGCCGAACACCAGCAGCCCGATTCCCCCGGTGGCGAGGACGGCGCCGAGCACGTCCGGGCGCTCCCGCCGGGTCGGCTCCGGCTCGGCGGGCAGACCGGCGGGGACGAGGGCGAGGGCCGCCGCCACGACGGGCAGGTTGACGAGCATGACCCAGCGCCAACTCGCGTACTCGGTGAGCACTCCGCCCGCGAGGACGCCCAGGGCGCCGCCCGCCGCGTTGGCCGCGCTCCACACGCCGAGCGCCCGGACCCGGCGGGGGCCCTCGGTGAAGGTGGTGGTGAGCAGCGCGAGCGCGGCCGGGGCCGCTGCGGCGGCGCCCAGGCCCTGTCCGGCGCGGGCTGCGATCAGCTGCCACGGCTCCTGGGCGGCGCCGCCCGCCAGGGAGCAGAGTCCGAAGACGGCCAGGCCCAGGACGAACAGCCGTCGTCGGCCGTACAGGTCACAGGCCCGGCCGCCCAGCAGCAGGAGCCCGCCGAAGGTGAGCGCGTAGGCGTGCACGACCCAGGACAGGTCGACCGGGGCGAAGCCCAGCGCGGTGCGGATCGCGGGCAGGGCGACGTTGACCACCGACATGTCCAGGGCGAAGACGAACTGCGCGACGGTCACCGCCGCCAGCACCAGGCCGGGGCGCCCCCGTGAGTTTTTGTACATGTAAGGAAACTACTCCCGGGCACGCTCGCCTGTCGAGCCCAGGGGGATGATGGGGGCATGCAGCAGCCCTCCGCACCGCAGCCCCCCGCACCGCGCAAGACCACCGGGCGGCCTCCCCGGATCTCCCGGGAGGAGGTCGTCGCAACGGCCCGCCGGATCGTCGACGAGGAGGGCGTCGGGAAGCTGACGATGCGCCGTCTGGCCGCCGAGATCGGCAGCACGCCGATGGCGCTCTACCACCACGTCCGCAACAAGGAGGAGCTGCTCGTCCTGCTGCTGGACGACTACGCCGCGCGGACGCTGCGGCCCACCGGGCTGCCCGCCGACCCGCGCGAACGGGTCGTCGCCGCCGCCACCGCCATCCACCGGGCGCTCGCGCCGTGCCCGTGGATCGTGGAGGTGCTGACCGCCGACGACCTGATGTCCACCCACGCCCTCTGGTTCGTCGAACAGATCGTCGACGGCCTGGTCGGCTGCGGGCTGCCGCTCGACCGGGCCGTCCAGGGCTACCGCGCGATCTGGTACTACACCGCCGGCGAGATCGTGGTCCGGGTGACGGCGGCCCGCCGCCGCAGCGGCGACGACCGCCCGACCTACCGCGAGCAGGTCTTCGCCGGGCTCGACCCCGAGGCGCTGCCCCGGCTGGCCGAGGCCGCGGGCCACTGGGACCGGCTGACCGCCGAGGACACCTACGGGGACGGGCTGCGCGCCCTCGTGGACGGACTGCTCGGCACCGCCTGAGCGGCGGGCCTCCAGCGGGGCGGGCGGGCTTCCCAGGAGACGGCGCGCGGGCGGCGCGGGGGTCAGGCCCGGCCCGCGTCCCGGAGGATCCGCTCCGCCGCAGCGACCCGGTCGGCGACCCCGTTCCGGTAGTCGCTCAGCGCCTGGCCGTGGCTCTCGATGTACTGCGTGTCGTAGGCGGACTGCACAGCGAGCGAGATGCCGACCAGGTTGGTCGACAGCTTGCACGCGACGTCGTCGGCGGCCTGCTTCAGCTCCTCGGCCGAGTGCCGGACGGAGACCACGCCGTTCTGCTCGCTCGTGACCGGCACCAGCCGAGCGGCGGTCATGCCGTCCTGCGGCGTGGCGTAGCTGTAGCCCTTGGCGCTCATGCACCCGCTCCACGCGGCGAAGGCGGCGCGGATCCGGGGGTCGTCGACGGGGACCCGTGGGCCGTGGTCCGGCAGGGCCTTCGGATCCGGCAGCGGCAGCGCGCCCCCGGTGCCCCGCACGCTCTCGCCCTTGCAGCCGCCGGCGGGTACGGCCCGGCCGGCGTAGGCGGACACCGCCTTCCCGGCCTGGTCCACACCGTGCTCGACCGTCATCGTCGCCGGGGACGGCTGCGCCGCCGCGGGCGTGGCGGCGGCTGCCTCGTACCCCGGGAGGACCCGGTTGTACCCGCTCTCGGCGACCTGCGCCGGGTCGAAGAAGCCGTACAGCTCCCCGTGGGTGCGCTCGAAGCGCAGGCTCGCCTCGTCGAAGCCGACGAGGTCGGTGGCCACCGGCGGCAGTCCGAACTCCCGCATGCACGTCTCGTTCAGGGCGTTCGCGGCGGACTGCAGGGTGGCGACCTGCTGCGGGGTCACCAGGTAGCGGTCGATGGGGCGGCCGATCTGTTCGACCGTCGTGACGACCGGCACCGGGCCGATGGCCGGCGCGGCCGCCGGGCCGCCCGTCGCGGAGCCGCCCGTCGCCGCTCCGCAGCCCGCGGCGGTCGCCGCCGACACTGCCAGGGCGAGCAGTCCGGCCACTCGCCGGACCGCCCCGTTCCTCCCGCTCCTCGCGGTGATGGCACGCATACCGAACCGTCCTCGGGGGATGGCGGCGGGGCGCCGGGCCGGTGCCCGGCACCCCGCCACGCGGACTGCTAGGACCAGATGTTGACCGAGTAGGTGGTCGAGTTCATGTCCACGTACGGCTGGATGCCGCCCGGGATCATCCGTGCGCCGAGGTCCCGGCCGCCGCTGCTGTAGTAGTTGGTGTAGCCGGTGTTCCCGCCCGAGCCGACGGCGGAGGTGCCGGTCAGCCAGACGCTGACCGTCTGGGAGCCGCTGCCGGTGTAGCCGTAACACCGCACGGCGTTGTAGTGGTTCGGGCCACCGGAGAAGACGGTCACCCCGCGGCCCCCGGCGGCACCGCAGTCGATCTGCTTGACGTCGGCACTGGCCGGCGCGGCGAGCGCGACGGTCGCGGCGAGGATGCCGCCGGCGACGGCGCTGACGAAGAGCTTCCGGCTGGTCTTCACGCGATTTCTCCCTATGATCCGCAGTCCTGGAAAGGCTGTGCACGCAGGCCGAGCCTGCTGGAGGTGCGTGGTGCGGCGGTACGCGGTGCGGCGGTACGCGGTGCGGTGACGCGGTGCTGTGCGGCCGTGATCGCGGTCCGGTTTGTCCACCGGCGCTCCTCGGCCCGCACTCAGGAAATCGCATGCCCGGCGCCCGGGCCAGCAGTCTTGAGTGTTCATGAACAAGCCCTGCACAGGCCTTCCGGCCGGACGCCCGCGATCCACCAGCGGCACCGCCCCGACCAGGGAGGTCTCCGTCCGTGACCGCCGGTCAGACCCCTGGCGCGCCCCGCTCCGCGGCCAGCCCGGTGATCGTCGCGGTCAGGATGCGGGCGAGCCGGGGCTCGACCTCGACGACGGCGTGGGCGAGGCGGGGGTCGCTGCGGTAGAGGGCCGCGACCTCCGCGCCCGGGTTGGCGATCTGCCACATCGCCCCGGCCAGGGCGACGGCGGTGGCGACCACGTCGACGACGTCCTGCTCGTCCAGGACGGGGACCTGCTCGCGGACGGCCGCGGTGATCGGCTCACGGGCGGCGCGGGTGGCGAGCTTGAAGTCGCGCACCGCGTCGAGCGAGACGTTGCGTTCCAGGTTGAGCGGCGCGTGGGCGAGCAGGTCGCAGAACGTCCCGCGGGCCGCGAGGGTGGCGGCGAACGCCCGGGCCACGGCTGCCGGGCCCGGGTCCGGGGCCTCCCGCAGCCGTGCGGTCAGCGCGTCGGACCACTCCTGCCAGCCTTCGGCGGTCAGCCGCAGGAAGATCTCCTCGCGGGTCTCGAAGTACCGCAGCAGCGCCGACTTGTGCATGCCCACCGCGGCGGCGATGTCCGTCAGGGAGACGTCCCTGACGCCGCGCTCCCGGCCGAGCGACCGGGCCGCTTCCAGGATCGAGGCCTCGCGCAGGCGCTTGGCCTCGGGCGAGCGCGCGCGCCGGAACTCCGCTGGTGCATCCACCCGCCCATCGTAGAGCAACACCGTTGCCGTATTACCGCAACGTCGTTGCGCTATTACCGCAACGGTGTTTTACTAATGGCATGGAACAGACCTGGTTCATCACCGGCAGCTCCCGCGGCTTCGGCCGTACCCTCGTCCGCGCCGCCCTGGAGGCCGGCGACCGGGTGGCCGCGACCGCCCGCCGCCCCGAACAACTCGCCGACCTCGTCGCGGAGTTCGGCGACCGGATCCGTCCGATCGCGCTCGACGTCACCGATCCGGCGGCCGCCCGGGCCGCCCTCGCCGAGGCGCACACCCACTTCGGCCGGATCGACGTCCTGGTGAACAACGCCGGCTACGCCAACGTCTCGCCGATCGAGACCACCGAGGACGCCGACTTCCGCGCCCAGTTCGAGACCAACTTCTGGGGCGTCTACCACGTCACCAAGGCCGCGATCCCGCTGCTGCGCGCACAGCGGGGCGGCCTGGTCATCCAGTTCTCCTCGATGGGCGGCCGGGTCGGCGGCTCCCCCGGTATCGCCTCCTACCAGGCCGCCAAGTTCGCCATCGACGGGTTCAGCCGCGTGCTGCGCGCCGAGACCGAGCCGTTCGGCGTGAAGGTCCTGGTCGTCGAACCCAGCGGGTTCCGCACCGACTGGGCGGGCTCCTCGATGACCGTGCACGACATCCCGGAGGCCTACGCCGGGACGGTCGGCGCCGTCAACGAGCGGCTGCGGAAGAACGACGACGGGGCCGCCGGCGACCCGGTCCGCGCCGCCGCGATCCTCGTCCGGATGGCCAAGCGGCACGACATCCCCCACCACCTGCCCCTCGGGGTCAACGCGGCCGAGGGCTCGATCGCGATGGACCGCCGGCTCCTCGCGGACGACACCAGGTGGCGCGAGGTCTCCCGCTCGGCCGACTTCGCCGAGCCCTACCCCGTGCCGTTCCCGGCGGACTCCGCGCTCTGACGTCCCGTCCCGCCGCCCGTCCGGCCGCCCGTCCGGCCTCCCCCGGTCTTCCCCCCCGGCCCCGGGCCGGTCCCGGGGGTTCACGGGAACATCCCCGGCGCTTCCCTGGTTCTCCCCCGGTCACCCCGATAATGCGGGGCGACGCTCGGCGCCGTACCGCAGACTCGGACCGAGCACCAATCAGACCGGAGGATGGTTTCCATGGCTGACCGGCCCTTGACGCTGATGGCGGTCCACGCCCACCCCGACGACGAGGCCAGCGGAACCGGGGGCGTGCTCGCGCGGTACGCGGCGGAGGGCATCCGCACGGTCCTCGTGACCTGTACCGACGGCGGCTGCGGTGACGGACCAGGAGGCACCAAGCCCGGCGACCCCGGGCACGACCCGGCGGCCGTCGCCGCGATGCGCCGCAAGGAACTGGAGGCGAGCTGCGAGGTCCTGAAGGTCTCTCACCTGGAGATGCTGGACTACGCCGACTCCGGGATGATGGGCTGGGAGGCCAACGACGCGCCCGGTTCCTTCTGGCGGACCCCGGTCGCCGAGGGCGCCGCCCGCCTCGCCGAACTGCTGCGGCGCTACCAGCCCGACGTCGTCGTCACCTACGACGAGAACGGGTTCTACGGCCACCCCGACCACATCCAGGCGAACCGGATCACCATGGCCGCCCTGGAGCTGACCGGGATGACGCCGAAGGTGTACTGGACGACCGCGCCGCGCTCGATGATGCAGCGGTTCGGCGAGCTCATGCGGGAGTTCGGCGGGGACTGGGAGGAGCCGGACCCGGCGGAGGCCGCCGAGATGCCCGAGATCGGCCTGCCCGACGAGGAGATCACCACCTGGGTGGACACCACCGCGTTCGGCAGCCAGAAGTTCGACGCCCTGGCCGCGCACGCCAGCCAGGGCGAGAACATCTTCTTCCTGCGGATGGGCAAGGAGCGGTTCACCGAACTGTGGGGCGTGGAGACCTTCCTGCGCGTCCAGGACGGCACCGGCGCGGCCCTGCCCGAGAACGACCTCTTCGCCGGACTGCGCTGACCCGGCGCGGGGCCGGGCGGCTCCGGAGCCTCCTCTGACCCACCCGAACCCGTGGCCGGGCCCGTAACTCCGGGCCCGGCCACGGCCGTTCGACGGGCACCGCCCGGCGTGGCACCGCCCCACGGCCCGGCGCCCGACAACCCGGTGCCGCCGGGCGCGCGGACGCCGCCACCGGGCGCGCGCGGATCCGGCCTCCGCGCCGACACCCCCCGTACGGTGCGCATGACCGGGGGGATGCCGGGCAGGAATCGCTGTCGTGCCGAATCCCACGAAGGAGCCGCCGGTGCCCGCACCCTCCTACCTGCCCTCGATGACCCTGCGGCAGTACCTCGGGCACCTGGCCGCCGACCACCCGCACTGGCACCGGCTGCTCGACCCGAGGCGGGTCGGCTGCGCCGCGACGATGCGCCGGCTCCACTCGCCCGGCGCGGGGGACGGCTCCGCCTGTACGGGCCGCGGCGACACCGACCGGAGCGCCCGGCAGGACCCGCCGGCCGACTGGACCGGCACCCGGCGGCTGCTGCACCTCGCCGCCCCCGCCCGGCAGGCACCGCTGGTGCTGGACGTCCTGGGCGGCGACGGGCGGGTGGCGCGCGCCGTCGCCGCCCGTCCGGAGCAGGTGCCGGGCGGTCCGGCCGTGCTGACCGGCGACCGCTCCGGCCCGATGGTGGCCGCCGCCCTCGCCCACGGCCTGCCCGCCGTCCGGCAGTCGGCCGACCGGCTGCTGCTGGCCGACCGGACGGTGGACGGCGTGCTGCTGGCCCGCGGCACCCACCACATTCCGCTCGACGCCCGGCCCCGGGCCGTCGCCGAAGCCGTCCGGGTGCTGCGCCCCGGCGGCCGGGTCGTCCTGCACGACTACGAACCCCACAGCCCGACGGCCGCCTTCTTCCGTGCCGTCGTCGACCCGCACTGCTCCGGCGGCCACGACCACCCGCACTTCACCCGGACCGAACTGCTCGACCTGTTCGCGCCGCACCCGGTCGCGGTGCGCCTGGTCGACGTCTACGACCCGGTCACCGTCCGCGCCGCCTCCCCGGAGGCCGCGAAGGCCGCCGTGGTCCGGTACTTCGGCGCGGCCTTCGGCCTCGACGGCCGCTTCGCCGCCCTCGGGCCCGAGGCCGGCTGGGACCTGCTGGCGGACGCCTTCGACCACACCGCCCACCTGGCCGGCCTGGGCAGCCCGCTCGCCGCGCCCGCCCGGGCCCTCATCCGGCCGACCGCCACCGGGTACCTCGCCGAGGTCCCCCGGGTGGCGCTGGTCGCCGTGGCCGAGCACCGCCGCGCCTGAGACCGCTCCGGCCCGGCCCGGGAAGTCCCGGGCCGGGCCGTTTCGTCAGGCCGCTCGTCAGTCGTTTCGTCAGGCCGGCTCGTCCGGCCATCGGCCGCGGGCCGCCACCCGGGCGCGCAGCCCGCGCAGCGCCCGGGCCGAGGCGATGCCGACCGCGCCGGTGACCACGCCGTCCCGGACGCAGACGGCGGCGAAGCGGTGCTCGGCGAGGCTGCCGTCGACCACCTCGAACCGCTCGGCGCCGCGCGGACTGCCGAACACCTGCACCCGCAGCCCGTACTGGTCGGTCCACAGGTACGGGACCGGCTCGTAGGCCTGCCGGACGCCGTCCGGGCCGGCCAGCAGGTTGCGGGCGGCGTGCATGGCCTGCTCGGTGGCGTTGGTGCGCTGTTCGAGGCGCCGCCGGCGGCCGGTGCGCGGGTCGGGCCAGGAGGCGGCGTCCCCGGCCGCCCAGACGCCGGGGCCGGCGGCGCAGTACGCGTCGCAGACCACGCCGCCGTCCAGCGGGACGCCGCTGCCGGCCAGCCACTCGGTGGCCGGCTCGGAGCCGATGGCCGTCAGTACGGCGTCGGCGGCCAGTTCGGAGCCGTCGGTGAGCCGGACGCCGGCGGCCCGGCCGCGCCGTTCGAGCAGCACCGCGGCGACGCCCGTACGGATCCGCACCCCGTGCTCGCGGTGCAGGTCCGTCAGCAGCCCGGCGGTCTCGCCGCCGAGGACGGCGGCCAGCGGGGTGGCGGTGGAGACCAGCCAGGTCACCTCGGCGCCGAGCCCGACGGCGGTGGCCGCCGCCTCGGCCCCGAGCAGCCCGCCGCCGACCACCAACAGCCGGACGCCGGGCCGCAGTTCCTCGCGCAGCGCGAGGGCGTCGGCGAGCGTGCGCAGCACGTGGGCGCCGGGCGGCGGGGGCGCGTCGGGGCCGCCCGGGGGCGTACCGGCGCCGGGGAGCCGGCGGGCCCGGACGCCGGTGGCCACGATGACGGCCTCGCAGCGCACCCGCCGGCCGTCGGACAGGTGCACGGTCCGCTCGCGGCGGTCCAGGCGCTCGGCCCGCATCCCCAGGCGCAGGTCGAGCCGGAGCTCGTCGAGCGCCCGGGGGTCGCGCAGCGCGAGGCGGTCGGGCTGCCACTCTCCGCCGAGCAGGTGCTTGGACAGCGGCGGCCGGTCGTACGGGGGCTCCTCCTCGGCCCCGATCAGGGTGAGGCGGCCGTCGTAGCCGGCCCGGCGCAGCGCTTCGGCGGCGTGCAGCCCGGCCGCGCCGGCGCCGACGACGGCCACCTCCCGCAGAGCGGTCACACCTGTTCCAGCCGGATCGCCGCGGCCGGGCAGACCGCGGCGGCGTCCTGGACGGCCTGGTGGAGCCCGGCCGGCGGGCGGGCGTCGAGCAGGACGACGATGCCGTCCTCGTCGCGCTGGTCGAAGACGTCGGGGGCGGCGAGGACGCAGTGTCCGGCGCCGCAGCACTTGTCCTGGTCGATGTGGACGAGCATGGTGTTCCTCACGCTGAAGACGGGTCGGGTGTGGTCGGTCGGGGCGCCGGGAGGCCCGGGGGCCTCCCGGCGGTGGTCGGTCACCAGGCGATCGGCAGCTCGTGGACGCCGTAGATGAGCATGTCGCCGCGGAAGCGGAGCTCCTCGAAGGGCTCCGCCAGGCGCAGGCCGGGCAGCCGCCGCAGGACGGTGTCCAGGGCGATCTGCAGTTCGAGCCGGGCGAGGGGCTGGCCCAGGCACTGGTGGACGCCGAAGCCGAAGGCCAGGTGGCGGCGGGCGTCGCGGGTCAGGTCGAGGTCGTCGCCGTCCGGGAACTCCCGCTCGTCCCGGTTGGCGGTGTTGATCATGCAGATGACGCCCTCGCCCGCCCGGATCCGGACGCCGCCCAGCTCGACGTCCTCGGTGGCGGCCCGGATGAGGCCGGAGTGGACGATGGTCAGGTAGCGGAGCAGTTCCTCGATCGCGCCGGGCACGGCCTCGGGGTGCGCGCGCAGGTGGGCGAGCTGGTCCGGGTTGCGGAGCAGGGCGAGGACGGAGAGCGCGGTCATGTTCGCCGTGGTCTCGTGCCCGGCGACCAGCAGCAGCCGCCCCATCGCGCCGATCTCCTCGGTGTTCAGCTCGCCGCGGGCCGCCAGTCGGCTGAGGATGCCGTCGTCGGGGTCGGTGCGCTTGGACTCGGTGAGCTCGACCAGGTAGTCGGCCAGCCGGACCTGGGCGGTGGCGACCTCCTCGGCGGTGGAGTCGCGGCGCAGCAGGACGCGGCTGCACTCCTGGAAGAAGTCGTGGTCCCGGTAGGGGACGCCGAGCAGCAGGCAGATGACCAGCGACGGCAGCGGGAGGGCGAACTCGCGGACCAGGTCGGCCTCGGAGCGCCCCTCGGTCATGGCGTCCAGCAGCTCGTCGGCGATCCGCTGGATCTCGGGGCGCAGCGCCTCGACCTTCTTGATCATGAACTCGCCGGTGAGCATCCGGCGCAGGCGGGCGTGCTCGGGGTCGTCCATCCGGATGAAGGTGGGCTGACCGGTGCTCAGCTGCCGGGCGCCGGCGCTGATGAAGGGGAAGCCGGGCCGGTTGCTGTCGGAGCTGAAGCGGGCGTCGGCGAGGACCGCCTTGACGTCCTCGTGGCGGGTGACCAGCCAGCTGGTGGAGCCGTCCCACAGGGAGATCCGGGTGACCGGCTCCTCCTGCCGGGCCTGCGAGTAGACGGGCGGCGGGGCGAACGGGCAGGCACCGCGGGCGGCGGGGTGGGTGAAGTGTGGGGTCTTCGCGGCAGTGGCCATCAGGGGCTCCCCTTCTCGGAGCTGGGTGGGGCCGGCGGCGCCGGACGGATGGGGCCGACGGGGCCGGGCGGGCGGGCCCACGGTGCGGTGGGGCAGGGCCCGGGCCATTTACGTGCCAAAAGCAACTAACTCACCGTCACGCTAACTCGCGGTCCGTGGCGGCGAAAGGGCGTATCGGGTGACAGCCGAATCTGTCCGAAATCCGGTCACGGGCGCCCGCCGGGGCCGGGACCCGCACCGGGTCGCTACAGTTCCCCCATGCCGGACGCCGACGACGATCCGACCGCCTCCGACCTGGAGGGCGATCGGACCACCACCTCCGACCTGGAGGCCGTACTGGCCTCACTGGCCTACCTGCTGACCCGCTCGCAGGAGCACGAGCGCCGCACCGCCCGGGCCGGCATCACGGCCGCGCGATCGGACGTCTACCTGCTGCGCGCGCTCGCCGAGGCCGAGGGAGCCAGCCGGGTGAGCGACCTCGCCGACCGGCTGATGGTCAAGCCCTCCCACGTCACCCGGCAGATCGACCGCCTCCAGGGCCAGCACCTGGTGGAGCGCACCCAGGACGCGTTGGACCGGCGGGCCCGCCAGGTCGCGATCACCGCCGACGGCCGGGAACTCCTCGACCGCCTGAAACAGGCCAACATCATCGGACTGGCCGAGGCCCTGGACGGCGTCCCCGAGCCGGACGTCGCCGCCACCGTCGGCGTACTGCGCCACCTGGTGGACCGTTACGTGCAGCGGGTGCGCACCACGATGCTGTCCGGGGAGGACCTCCCGCCGGGCTGCGCGGACGACGACCCGGCCGCCGTCCGGGCACCCGTCCAGGCGCCCGCCCAGACACCCGTCCCGGCCGGACCCGGCGCGCACGACGCCGGTTGAGCCCCGGGAGCACCCGGGTACGTCCCCCGTCATGTCGGACGAGAAGAACCGCGCCGTGGCCGAGGCGATCCTCCCGCTGGTCGGCGGCGCCGCCAACATCCGCTCGGTCGCCCACTGCATGACCCGGCTGCGGCTGGGCCTGGCGGACCGCTCCCTGGTCGACCGCGCGGCGCTCGACGCGCTGCCGGCGGTCCTGGGCACGGTCGAGGACGACACCTACCAGATCGTCCTGGGCCCCGGCCCGGTCGCCGGGGTCACCGCGCAGCTGCGCCGGCTGCTCGACGAGGCCGGGCGCGCCGCACCCGCGCCCGCGCCCGGCGGGCCCTCCCCCGGCGCCGAGGACCTCGCCGGGCGCGGTGCGCGGATCCGGGCGGAGGCCCGGGTCCGCAACGCGACCCCGCTGAAGGCGGCGCTGCGCCGGATCGCGAACGTCTTCGTCCCGCTGATCCCGGCCCTGATCGGCTGCGGGATCGTGGCCGGCCTGTCCGGCGCCCTCGCGAACCTCGGCTGGGCACCGGCGCTGGTCACCGCCCTGGGGCCGGTCTCCTCGGGCTTCATGTCCCTGCTCGCCGTGTTCGTCGGCTACAACACGGCGAAGGAGTTCGGCGGCACGCCCGTCCTGGGCGGGGCGGTGGCCAGTGTGATCGTCTACGCGGGCGTGGCCAAGGCGGAGGCCTTCGGCCACCACCTCACCCCCGGGCAGGGCGGGGTGATCGGCGCGCTCGGCGCCGCGCTGCTGGCGGTGTGGCTGGAGCGGTGGACCCGGCGGATCGTGCCCGCCGCCCTGGACGTCCTGGTCACCCCGACCGTCACCGTGCTGCTCGGCGGGCTGGCCGCCCTGTTCGGCCTGATGTTCATCGCCGGGGAGGTCTCCACCGCCATCGGCCACGCCGCCACCTGGCTGCTCACCCACGGCGGGCTGCTCGCCGGGCTGGTGCTCGGCGGCCTCTTCCTGCCCCTGGTGATGCTCGGCCTGCACCAGGCGCTGATCCCGATCCACACCACGCTGATCCAGCAGCAGGGCTCCACCGTGCTGCTGCCGATCCTGGCCATGGCCGGCGCCGGGCAGGTCGGCTGCGCGGTGGCCGTCTACCTGAGGCTGCGGCACAACGCGGCCGTCCGGGCCACCATCAGGTCCGCGCTGCCGGCCGGCCTGCTCGGCGTCGGCGAGCCGCTGGTCTACGGGGTGACGCTGCCGCTGGGGCGCCCGTTCGTCACGGCCTGCGTGGGCGGCGCCGCCGGGGGCGCCTTCATCGGGGTGGCCGGCCAGCTCGGCGGCGCGGTCGGCTCGACCGCCGTCGGCCCCTCCGGCTGGGCCCTGTTCCCGCTGCTGACCGGCCCGCACGGGATGGCCGCGAGCGCGGCCGTCTACGGCGGCGGGCTGCTGACCGGCTACGCCGTGGGCTTCCTGGCCACCTACTTCTTCGGCTTCACCCGGGAGCTGCTGGCCGAGTTCGACGTGCCCGAACCGGCGCCGGCCGCCATGGCCGGAACGGGCCTGGGCACCGCCGACGAGCAGTCGTAGGGCCGCCGCACCCCCCCCCGGCGGCGGCCGCC
>NZ_JBHTRF010000089.1:0-33369 GCF_042796115.1 Kitasatospora sp. NPDC056446
GTTTTTGTTTAAACCCCACGGTATTTTATCAAAAACCGGGTTTTTTGGGGGGGCGGGCCACCCCCGGGGTGCCCCCCCGGGGGTGGGGGGTTGGCGGGGTTCCCGGTTTCCGGGTCTCCCGCTCCACGTTCTCCCGGGGCCGGCCCGTAGGACGGTCGGGCTAGAAGAAGCCGACCGCGTCGGGGGAGTAGCTGACCAGCAGGTTCTTGGTCTGCTGGTAGTGCTCCAGCAGCGCCTTGTGGTTCTCCCGCCCGATCCCGGAGTTCTTGTAGCCGCCGAAGGCGGCGTGCGCCGGGTAGGCGTGGTAGCAGTTCGTCCAGACCCGGCCCGCCTGGATGGCGCGTCCGGCCCGGTGGGCGGTGTTGAGGCTGCGGGTCCACACGCCCGCGCCGAGGCCGTACTGGGTGTCGTTGGCGAGCGCGACGCCCTGGTCGAAGCCGTCGAAGCGGGTCACCGAGACGACCGGGCCGAAGATCTCCTCCTGGAAGACCCGCATCGAGTTGTCGCCCTCGAAGACGGTCGGCGTCACGTAGTACCCGCCGGCCAGGGCGCCGCCGAGGTCGGCGCGCTCGCCGCCGGTCAGCACCTTGGCGCCCTCGGCCTGGCCGATCTCGAAGTAGGAGAGGATCTTCTTCAGCTGTTCGGCGCTGGCCTGGGCACCGACCTGGGTGTCGGTGTCCAGCGGGTCGCCCTGGCGCATGGCGCGCACCCGCTGGAGGCCGTCGGCGAGCAACTGCTCGTAGATCGCGGAGTCGATCAGCGCGCGGCTGGGGCAGGTGCAGACCTCGCCCTGGTTGAGGGCGAACATCGCGAAGCCCTCGACGGCCTTGTCGTAGAAGGCGTCCGAGGCGGCGGCGACGTCCGCGAAGAACACGTTGGGGCTCTTGCCGCCGAGCTCCAGGGTGACCGGGATCAGGTTGTCGGCCGCCGCGCGGGCGATCAGCCGGCCGGTGGAGGTCTCGCCGGTGAAGGCGAGCTTGCGGATCCGGGGGCTCGTGGAGAGCGGTGCGCCGGCCTCCTCGCCGAATCCGGTGACGATGTTGAGCACACCGGGCGGCAGCAGGTCGGCGGTCAGCTCGGCGAGCAGCAGCACCGAGGCCGGGGTCTGCTCGGCGGGCTTGAGCACCACCGCGTTGCCGGCCGCGAGCGCCGGGGCGAGCTTCCAGATCGCCATCAGGATCGGGAAGTTCCACGGGATGATCTGTCCGACCACGCCCAACGGCTCGTGGAAGTGGTACGCCACGGTGTCCTCGTCCAGCTGGGAGAGGCTGCCCTCCTGGGCGCGCAGCGCACCGGCGAAGTAGCGCAGGTGGTCGACGGCGAGGGGGAGGTCGGCGGCCAGCGTCTCGCGCACCGGCTTGCCGTTCTCCCAGCTCTCCGCGACGGCCAACTGCTCCAGGTTGGCCTCCATCCGGTCGGCGACCCGCAGCAGCACCTGGGCCCGCTCGGCGGCCGGGGTGCGGCCCCAGGCGGGGGCGGCGGCGTGGGCCGCGTCCAGGGCAGCCTCGATGTCCTCGGCGGTGCCGCGGGCGACCTCGGTGAACACCTCGCCGGTGACCGGGGTCGGGTTGCCGAAGTACTCGCCGCGCACCGGGGGCGTCCATCCGCCGCCGATCCAGTGCTCGTACCGGGAGCGGTAGGCGACGATGCTGCCGGGCGTGCCGGGGGGCTGGTAGACCGTCATGCTCTGGTGTCTCCTCGCGACGTCGGGCGCCGCCTCCCGCCGGTGCGGCCGGAGGCGGCGCGCCGGACTGCCCCGGTCGGGGGCGGCCCGGCGGGAGGGTAAGGACACGCACACGGGCCGGACGCCCGCTCGGGGCGCCCGCCGTCGAGCACGATAGCCGCCGGGCGCGCGGTGCGGCTACGGTCCGTGCGCCCGGCTCGTACGGAGGGTTCGTGTTCCGGCCGTTTCTCCCGGGAGTGGCGGTCTCCCGGAGTGCGGTGGTCCGGGTGGGCGCGCTCGTGTCCGCGGGCGCCGTCCTTCACGCCTGGCGCGGGCGTCCGCGCGGGCGCCGTCCGCCGCTGGAGTGCAACCGTTCCGGGGGGCCGGCTCCTGGGGCTGGTCGCCGCGGCCGGTGCCTGTGAGCGGTGCCTGTGAGCGGCCTCCGTGACCGGCGCCGGCGGTCCGTGCCGGCGGCCAGTGTCGGCGGCCCGTGTCGGCGGGCGCGTCAGACCGCGTGGTACCGGCCGGTACGGGCTTCCCAGCTGAGGTAGCCCGCCAGCCAGGTGAGCAGTCCGTCCGCGTACCGCTGGGCGATCGCGCGTTCGATCCGGGAGAGGCCCAACTCGCGGTAGACGTCGGGCAGTCGGCCGTGCAGGTCGGCGCAGCGCTCGACCATCAGCTGGGCCTCGGCGATGACCGCCGAGCAGGCCTCCTCGGCCGAGCAGCGGCGCTCCCGCTGGACGATCATGACGAGGTTGTTGACGTCACCGCGCGGCGCCTCCAGCGGGTAGGACCGCACGTCGTTGCTGAGTGACGGTATGTCGGCTGCCAGCTGGCGGAGTTGACGCAGCACCGGGTGGTGCAGGACGGCGGCGGGGACCTCGAACTGGCCGATGCGCTCGACCATGTCGAAGATGGTCTCCATCGCCGCGGTGCCCCGTCTGAGTTCCAGGTAGCCGGCCCGGTCCGGGGGCCGGGCGGAGATCCGGCCGGCCGCCTCGGCCGGGTGACTGGCCAGGTAGTACTCCCAGTTGTACGCCGCGCGGGCCTGCCAGCGGGCGGGCATGCCGCGCGCGCTGCGGTTCCACAGGTCGGCGAACGCCGTCTCGACCGCGGAGCCCTGGTCGGGCCGGGCGCCGTGCAGGACGGCGATCAGCCGTTCGCAGATGGGGGCCACTTCCGACGGGCGGCGGCCGAGCGGGCCGTCGAACTGGTCGTCGAAGAGGAAGTAGAAGCCCATCAGGTCGGCGGCCAGGGCGAGTTCGTCCGGTCCGGCGTCCGGGTAGCCGAGCGCGGCGAGGTCCACCACCTCCCAGTGCGCGTAGCCGGGGTGGTCGGCGTCGGGCAGCAGGGGGTGGCGGACCAGCCAGTCGCGGTGCAGCGCGGTGGCGTGCGGGCCGTGCGGACTGCGGCGGTGCGGGAACGGGATCTGAAGTGAGGTGTCGTCAGACATCGGACTCCCGGTGCAGCGGAGGGTGGGGGCGCTTGTGGTTCGGGCACTGATCGTGGGGGGAGTTGATGAATCGAGGCGGAGATGGTGAGGGTGGGGTTCGCAAGATCATCTGCGCCTCGAGGGCCGTAGGGTATCTGATGTAATGATCGGACGTTAGGGATATAGGGCAATTGCCCTTGGCAAGGCGTCCGAACCCTCACCGTCCGTCCCAGCCTGCACGAATGCCGCACAGTGCGGCCCACGCAGCGCTACCCTCGGCTCCACGCAGTGATCGAGCTGTGACGTGATCGGGCGAGGCGGAGGCGCGACGGTGACCGAGCAGGAGAACGTACTTCGGGCGGGTGCCGGTTCCGGCCGGGACGAGGACGGTTCCGCGCCCCGGGTCCGGCTGCGCGACCGGGACGCCGAACTTCGCTCGGTGGAGGCCGCCGTCGACCGGCTCTGCCGCGAGTTCGCCGCCGGCGGCACCGAGATCGGCGACCTGCTCGCCTTCTCCGGCCGCCCCGGCATCGGCAAGACCAGCCTGCTGCACGAGGTCCGACGGACCGCCAAGCTGCGCGACGGCGCCACCGTGCTGTTCGCCCGAGGCGGCGAACGGCAGTTCAAGGAGCCGTACCACGTACTGCGCCAGCTGCTCCAGCCCGTGCTCAGCGACCTCAAGCCGGACGTGTTCCGCCAGGTCATGGGCACCTGGGAGGAGGTCGTCGGACCGGCCATGGGCCTCAAGCAGCCCAAGGCCGGCGCCCGCCGCCTCGACCCGCAGGGCGTCCGCGACGGCCTCGACTACGTCCTCACCCAGCTCGCACCGCGCCGCGCGCCGATGGTGATGATCGTCGACGACCTGCACTGGGCCGACGCCGAATCCCTCTCCTGGCTCGCCAAGTTCGCCGTCCGATCGGGTGAACTTCCCGTCCTGCTCGTCTTCGCCTTCCGCGAGGACGAGAGCGACTGGCCCGCCGAGACGCAGGAGTTCCGCCGGGACGTCATCGGCCTCAAGGGCCGCAGGCATGAGCTCAACCGGCTCAACCTCAACTCCGTCACCGACATGATCCGGGCCGAACTCGGCGACAAGGCCGAGGACGCCTTCTGCTACGAGTTCTGGAACGTCGTCAACGGCAACCCCTTCGAGGTCGTCGCCCTGCTCGACCAGGTCCGCGACCAGGACCTCGAACCGGTCGAGGAGAACTCCCGGCAGCTGCGCGAACTCGCCGTCGACGCCACCGGGATGACCCTCAAGAGCTGGCTGGACCGGCTCGGCGCCGCCACCCTGCGCTTCGCCTGGGCCTGCGCCATGCTGGGCACCGACATCCGGATCGACCTCGCCACCCGGATCTCCACCCAGAGCACCGAGGGCGCCCGCGACTCCATCAAGCAACTGCGCAAGCAACGCGTGCTCACCCAGGCCCCCAACGGGAACCTGGAGTTCGTCCACCCGCTGATCGGCAGCTCGATCTACAACACCATGCCGGACGCCACCCGCCTCGGCATGCACGGCATCGCCGCCGTCGAGATCGAGAACGCCGGACTCGGCCTGCTCGCCGCCTCCCGCCACCTGGTCGAGACCCACGCCGGCGAAGGCGACGACCGGATCGTCAAGAAGCTGCGCCGCGCCGCCGTCGAACACCAGCTGATCGGCGCCCCCGAGGCCGCCCAGCGCTGCCTGCACCGCGCGCTCGACGAGCCGCCCGCCGACGAGATCAAGGCCGAGGTGCTGTACGAACTCGGCTGTTCCGCCCTGCTGACCGACCCCGTCGCCACCGTCAACCAGCTCAAGCTCGCCCTCGACCCCGACGAGGTGCCGCTGCGCCCCGAACTGCGGGTGGACGCCACCTTCCGACTGTCCGAGGTGCTCGCGCACAGCGGCGAGCTGCGCCAGGCCGCCCTGGTCTGCCAGGAGGAGGCGGGGAAGACCATCGATCCGGCCGGCCAACAGCGCCTCCAGGCCGCCTCGTTCATGTGGCACGCCTTCCGCAAGTCGGAAGAGGACGGCCCGGGCCGCTCCGCCAGGCTCGGCGCGCTCTGCGACAGCCTGCCCAGCCGGGAGGCCGCCGACCGCGCCGTGCTCGCGATGCGGGCCTGGGACCTCACCCTGCGCGGCGAGCCCTCCGCCGACGCTCTGGCGCTCGCCGATGAGGTCCTCGACGGCGGCCGACTGCCCAGGGGCCTCGGCTGGACCGACACCACCTGGGGCTTCGAACTGCCCTCGATGCTCGGACTCACCTACATCTACAACGACCGCGTCGCCCAGGCCGAGCGGCTGGCCGCCGACGCCATCATCCAGTTCGAGATCGCCGGTTGGAGCGGAGCCCACCGGGGCTTCGCCTACTTCCTGATGGGCCTCGCCCGGTTCCGCCGCGGCCTGCTCGCCGAGGCCGAGGACTTCCTGCGCCGGGCGTTCCGCATCTCCGAGCGGATCGGCGAGAAGCTGCCGCTGGCCTGGGACGCGGTCGGCGTGCTGGTGGACACCCTGATCGCCCGCGGCCGGGTCGACGAGGCCTGGGAGCTGGCCAACACCTTCGGCTTCCACCCGCCGTACCACACGACGGCCATGGTCCTCCCGGACGCGGCCTCGCTGTACGGCAAGCTGCTGATCGCCAAGAACCGGCACGCGGGCGCGGCCGCCGCGCTCACCGAGGCCGGCGCCCAACTGGAGGTCCGCGGCTGGCACAACACCGTCTGGGCGCCCTGGGCCGGCCACCTCGGTGTCGCGCTCGCGGCCGACGAGCCCGAGCGCGCCCGGGAGTACGCGCGGAAGGCCGTCCAGGACGCGCGGAACTTCGGCACCGCCTCGGCGATCGGGACGGCCCTGCGGCTGCGGGCCCAGGTCGAGGACGGCCAGCAGGCGGTCGAACTGCTGGAGCAGGCCGTGGCGTACCTCGGTCAGTCGCCGGCCGGCTACGAGCACGCCGTCGCGCTGGTCGACCTCGGCGCCGCGCTGCGCCGGGTCGGACGGCTGGAGGACGCCCAGGAGTACCTGTACCAGGGCATCGAGCTGGCCCAGCACTGCTCGGCGGAAGGCCTCGTCGACCAGGCGCGGCGGGAGCTCGCCAACTACGGCCTGCGGCCCAACCGGCTGGGGCTGCGCGACTTCCGGGACACGCTCGACACGCTGAGCGGCCCGGAGCTGGAGGTCGCCCGGCGGGCGGTGCGGGGCCTGCCGCCGCAGCGGATCGCGGACGAGCTGGGCCTGCACATCGGCCTGGTCAACCGGCGGCTCGCGGCGGTCTACCGCAAGGCGGGCAGCGGGCCGGACGGACTGGCCTCGGCGCTCGGGCTGCCGCCCCAGCAGCGGGAGGCGGCCGGGGCGGAGGACGAGGAGTAGGGGAGTGGCCGGGCGGAGCGGAGCCGGGCGTGCGAGCCCGGCCCCGGCGCCCGCCGCCGTCGCTAAGGTGACGGACAGGGGGCTGCCGCGGCGACCCCCGACGGACCGGAACCGGGCGGCCGCGGTGCGCGGCGGCCGAGAGTGAGGAGCAGGCCATGGCGAGCGAGGCCACCAGCGTGCGGCACGAACCCCTCGACCCCTCGGGCGCGGGCGCCGCGATCGAGCGCTGGACGCTCACGGCCGGACCGTACGAGGCGAGCGTGCTCACCCTCGGCGCGACCCTGCACACGCTGACCGCGCCGGACCGCGCCGGGCGCTCCGCGCAACTGCTGCTCGCCACCGACGAACTGGCCCAGATCCTCGGCCCGGCCCGGCACTACGGGACGGTGGTGGGCCGGTACGCCAACCGGATCGACGGCTCCTCGGTCACCATCGACGGCGAGGAGCACCGGCTCGCCCCGACCGGCGGCGGCATGACCATCCACGGCGGGCCGGACGGCTTCGCGCACCGGATGTGGGCGGCCGAGCCGGTCGAGGGCGGGGTGCGGCTGCGGCTGCACAGCCCGGACGGGGACCAGGGCTTCCCGGGAGCGCTGGACGTCTCCGTCGACTACACGCTGGACGCCTCCGGTGAACTGGTGATCGCGTACCGCGCGGTCACCGGCAAGCCGACCGTCGTCAACCTGACCAACCACGCGTACATCAACCTTGCGGGTGAAGGCAGCGGCGACGTCCTCGGCCACCTGCTCACCCTGGACGCCGACGAGTACACCCCGGCCGACGAGCGGCAGATCCCGTACGGTCGGACCGAGCCGGTGGCGGGCACGCCGTTCGACTTCACGGCGGCCACGCCGATCGGAAAATCGGTGCACGACCGGCACCCGCAGCTGGTCGGGCCCGGGGGCTACGACCACAACTGGGTGCTGCGGGCCCGCCCGGCGGACGGCGGCCCGGCGCGGGCGGCGCTGCTGGAGGACCCGGTCAGCGGCCGCACCCTGGAGGTGCTGACCACCGAGCCGGGCATCCAGGTCTACACGGCGAACAAGTTCCAGGGCGCGGTCACGGGCGCGAGCGGTGTCCCGTACGGGCCGTTCGCCGGGATCGCGCTGGAGACCCAGCACTTCCCGGACTCCCCGCACCACCCGGCGTTCCCCAGCACGGTGCTGCGGCCGGGGGAGGAGTTCCGCTCGACGACCGTGCTGCGGCTGGGCATCGCCTAGCCGGTCACGTCAGCCGGCCGGTCGTGTTCGGCCGGTCGGCCGGGCCGGTCCGGGCGCCCGGGTCGGCCGCGCCCGGAGGACGGGTCACGTCCGGAGGTCCCGGCGCATGCAGAGCCGGGGCCAGCGGTCCAGGCCGTGCTCGGCCTCCTGGCGCCGGATCGCGCGCAGGCCCGGGGTGACCTCGTCGTCGGCCAGCGGGCGGAAGCCGCAGCGCGCGTAGTAGGGGGCGTTCCAGGGGACCTCGGCGAAGGTGGTCAGGGTGAGCGCCGGGGCGTCGGCGGTGTCGGCGAGGTGCTCGATCAGGGCCCGGCCGAGGCCCTGGCGGGCGTGGTCGGGGTGCACGGAGACCTGTTCGATGTGCAGTGCGCCGTCCACCGGTTCGGCCAGCAGGTAGGCGGCGATCGTGCCGTCGGGCGCCTCGGCGGCCAGGGCGACGCCCCGCTCCAGGTAGTGGGCCAGTTCCTCAGGTGCCGGGGGTTCGTCGTCGGCGATCTCGGTCATGCCGATCGCGGCGAAGGGGGCGCCGGCGGCCCGCTCCAGTTCGCTGAGCAGCGGAAGTTCGTCCTCGGTGACGGTTCTGATGCGCATGCGTCCAGTCTGCGGCAGGCGGCTTTCGGCCACGCAGGGTGGTCCGGTCGGCCGCCGGAGCGCTGTCCTTGCACCGTCGGAGCGCTGCCGGAGAGTTGCGGGGGCACCGGCGGAGCGCCGGGGGACAGCGGGGCGAATCGGGCAGATCGGGGCAATCGACGCAACCGTCAACTACCGTGCGGCAACGTCCAGGACACGCGGATGTAACGATCCCCATTTCTTGCAGAAACTTGCTGCAAGGACTTTCCGTCGATCTTTCACCGCTGTTAACTTCCTCCCGAGCCCGACGGCAGCAACGGTGCGGTCGGCACGAGGCAGCCATTATGCGCATGCCTCGGAACATCTCGGGCACCCCCACCCTCCCAAGGAGTTCTCATGCGGCGTGGCATCGCGGCCTCTGCCCTCGTTGTGGCCCTCGCGGTCTCGATGGCTGCCTGTGGCAGCAGCGGCTCCAGCTCCGACGGCAAGGCCGACGGGCCGGTCACCCTCACGTACTGGGACACGTCGAACGCCACCAACGAGGCGCCGAACTACCAGGAGCTCGTCAAGAAGTTCGAGGCCGCCAACCCGAACGTCAAGGTCGACTTCGTCAACGTGCCGTTCGACCAGGCGCAGAACAAGCTCCAGACCGCGATGGGCGCCAAGGGTGCTCCGGACGTGTTCCGCTCCGAGGTCGGCTGGACCGCCGCCTTCGCCAAGGCCGGCTACCTGGAGCCGCTGGACGGCACCCCCGCCGTCCCGGACACCTCGGCCTTCCAGCCGAGCCTGATCCAGCAGGCCAAGTACGAGGGCAAGCTGTACGGCGTCCCGCTGGTGACCGACACCCTCGGCCTGCTCTACAACAAGGAGCTGTTCGCCAAGGCGGGCATCACCGACGCGCCGAAGACCTGGGACGAGCTGAAGGCCGACGCCGCCGCCGTCAAGGACAAGGCCGGCGTGGACGGCTTCTGGCTGAAGGCCGCCGACGGCTACTACGCGATGCCGTTCCTGTTCGGCGAGGGCACCGACACCGTCGACGCCGCCGGCAAGAAGATCACCGTCACCTCGCCGGAGGCCGTCAAGGCCGTCGAGACCTACAAGACGATGTTCACCTCGCCCGGCACCGCCAAGGCCGACGTCACCACCGACGCCTACGCGCACATGATGGACGCCTTCAACAGCGGCAAGGTCGCGGCGATCGTCCAGGGCCCCTGGGAGATCACCAACATCTACAAGGGCTCGGCCTTCGCCGACAAGAACAACCTCGGCATCGCGGCCGTCCCCGGCGGTTCGGCCGGCAAGGGCGGCGCCCCCACCGGCGGCCACAACATCTCCGTCTACGCGGGCGCCGACAAGGCCCACAAGGCCGCCGCCGAGAAGTTCGCCGCGTTCATGACCTCGGCCGAGAGCCAGGCGTTCATCGCGCAGAAGAACTCCACCCTGCCCACCCGCTCCGACGCCTTCACGGCCGACGTCAAGGCCGACCCGGGCATCGCCGGCTTCCAGGGCATCCTGAGCAGCGCCAAGCCGCGCCCCGAACTGCCCGAGTACAGCTCGCTGTTCGCCTCGCTCGGCACCAACCTGGGCAAGGTCACCCAGGGCACCGGCACCCAGGACGCGCTGAACACCGTCTCCACCGACTACGCCAAGCTCCTGCCGGGCTTCGCCAAGTAGTCCCCGTGCCCGGCCTGCCGGCCTTCCGACCGGCAGGCCGGGCCCGTCGGTTCCCCCGAGAATCCCCCCGAGAAGGTGCAAACGATGTCAGTCGCCGTGCAGGGCGCCACCGGCAAGGGCAGCCGGGAGCGAGAGCAGCGTCCGAGCCTGCCGGAACGCGTCAAGCGCTCCTACGCCAAGCACTGGTACGCCTACGCGATGGCCGCCCCGGTCGTCCTGGTGCTCGGTGTGCTGGTGCTCTACCCGCTCGTCCAGGGCATCTGGCTCACCCTCACCGACGCCAACAGCCTCAACGTCGCCCGCAAGATCGGCGTCAACGAGATCCCGGCCAGCTACAACTTCGTCGGCTTCCACAACTACGCCGACATCCTGTGGGGCCCCGGCTCGTACGACCGCTTCTGGTCGCACTTCGTCTGGACCATCGCCTGGACGGCCGTCTGCGTCTTCCTGCACTACACCCTCGGCCTGGGCCTCGCCCTGCTGCTGAACAAGAAGCTCCGCGGCCGCGCCGCCTACCGGATGCTGCTCATCCTGCCCTGGGCCGTGCCGACCTTCGTCACCGTCTTCTCCTGGCGCCTGATGCTCGCCGACGGCGGCGTCGTCAACGGGATCCTCTCCGCCCTGCACCTGCCCGAGCCCGGCTGGCTCACCGACCCCTGGGCGCAGAAGGCGGCCGCGATCCTGGTGAACACCTGGGCCGGGGTCCCGTTCATGATGATCTCGCTGCTCGGCGGCCTGCAGTCGATCCCGGCCGAGCTGTACGAGGCCGCCGAGATGGACGGTGCCACGCCCTGGCAGCGCTTCCGGTTCGTCACCCTGCCCGGGCTGCGCACCGTCTCCTCCACCGTCGTGCTGCTCGGTGTGATCTGGACGTTCAACCAGTTCAACGTCATCTTCCTGCTGTTCGGCACCGGTGCGCCCGACGCCCAGCTGCTGGTCACCTGGGCCTACCGCCTCGGCTTCGGCCAGATCCCCCGGGACTACGCGCAGTCCGCCGCGTACGGCGTGATCCTGCTGTCCATCCTGATCGTCTTCACCGCCTTCTACCGGCGCTGGCTCGCCCGCAACGAGCAGGCCAACGGCTGAGGCCCCGGACCCAGTTGACCCACGAAGGCAGGTAACCCGATGAGCACCACCACCGAACGCCCCGCCCCGGCGGCGATCACGGCCCAGGCCGTCCGCCCGGCCAGGGTCCGCCCGCGCGGCGAGAGCAGCCCGCTGGTCCGGGCGCTCTCCCACGGCACCCTGATCGTGGCGAGCCTGATCGCGCTGTTCCCGGTCGGGTGGATCCTCTTCGTCTCGCTCGGCCCGGACAAGACCGACTACCTCCACCCCGGCCAGATCTTCGACAAGCTGACGCTGTCGAACTACCAGCACGTGCTGTCCGACACCGACTTCTTCACCTGGTTCGGCAACGCCCTGCTGGTCTCCGGCATCACCACCGTCTTCGGCGTCCTGGTCGCCGCCACCACCGGCTACGCCGTCTCCCGGATGAAGTTCCCCGGGCACAAGCCGCTGATGTGGTCGCTGCTGGTCACCCAGATGTTCCCGATCGCGGTGCTGATCGTGCCGATGTACACGATGCTCTCCGAACTCGACCTGCTGGACAGCTACACCGGCCTGATCCTGGTCTACACGACGACCACCGTGCCGTACTGCGCCTGGCTGCTGAAGGGCTACTTCGACACCATCCCGGTGGAGATCGACGAGGCCGGCCGGGTCGACGGGCTGTCCCCGTTCGGCACCTTCTGGCGGCTGGTGCTGCCGCTCGCCCGCCCGGGCCTGGCGGTCGCGGCCTTCTACTCCTTCCTCACCTACTGGGCCGAGGTGCCGTTCGCCTCGACCTTCATGCTCAGCTCCGACAAGTACACGCTGGCCGTCGGCCTGCAGACCTTCGTCAGCGAGCACGACGCCCAGTGGAACCTGATGGCCGCGACCGCCGTGCTGATCGCCATCCCGTCCGCGGCGTTCTTCTACCTGGTGCAGCGCCACCTGGTCACCGGCCTGACCGCCGGTGCCTCCAAGTCGTGATGCCTCGCGCCCACCACCCCGCGCGCAAGGCTCCCCGCTCCTCCGATCCCCGAGGGATACCGTCCATGACCCAGAACCTGGCCGACACCTCCCGGCCTGCCGCCGAGACCGCTCACGAGGCGGCCACCCCGGCTCCTGTGACTGGCGGCGCGGCCAGAGACTGGTGGCGGGACGCGGTCATCTACCAGGTGTACCCGCGCAGTTTCGCCGACTCCAACGGTGACGGCATGGGCGACCTCCCCGGCATCCGCAGCCGCCTGCCGTACCTGCGCGACCTCGGCGTGGACGCGGTCTGGCTCTCGCCGTTCTACGCCTCCCCGCAGGCGGACGCCGGCTACGACGTCGCCGACTACCGCGCGGTGGACCCGATGTTCGGCACCCTGCCGGACGCCGACGCCCTCATCCGGGACGCGCACGAGCTGGGGCTGCGGATCATCGTCGACCTGGTCCCCAACCACTCCTCGGACCAGCACGAGTGGTTCCAGCGCGCCCTGCGCGAGGGCCCCGGCTCCCCGCTGCGCGACCGCTACCACTTCCGGCCCGGCAAGGGCGAGAAGGGCGAACTGCCGCCCAACGACTGGGAGTCCATCTTCGGCGGCCCGGCCTGGACCCGCACCGAGAACCCGGACGGCACCCCCGGCGACTGGTACCTGCACCTCTTCGCCCCCGAGCAGCCCGACTTCGACTGGGACAACCCGGCCGTCGCCGACGAGTTCCGCTCGATCCTGCGGTTCTGGCTCGACATGGGCGTGGACGGCTTCCGCATCGACGTCGCCCACGGCCTGGTCAAGGCCCCCGGCCTGCCCGACCTCGGCGGCGCCGACCAGCTCAAGCTGCTCGGCAACGACGTCATGCCGTTCTTCGACCAGGACGGCGTGCACGAGATCTACCGCAGCTGGCGCGGCATCCTCGACGAGTACCCGGGGCAGCGGATCGGCGTCGCCGAGGCCTGGACCCCGACCGTCCAGCGCACCGCCAACTACGTCCGCCCCGACGAACTGCACCAGGCGTTCAACTTCCAGTACCTGGGCACCGACTGGGAGGCCGCCGCGCTGCGCGAGGTGATCGACCTCTCGCTCGACTCGATGCGCCCGGTCGACGCCCCCACCACCTGGGTGCTGTCCAACCACGACGTCACCCGGCACGCCACCCGCTTCGCCAACGAGCCCGGCCTCGGCACCCAGATCCGCACCCCGGGCGACCGTCCGCTGGGCCTGCGCAGGGCCCGCGCCGCCACTCTGCTGATGCTCGCGCTGCCCGGCTCCGCGTACGTCTACCAGGGCGAGGAGCTCGGCCTGCCCGACGTCACCGACCTGCCCGACGAGGTGCGCCAGGACCCGTCGTTCTTCCGCCAGGCCGGACAGGACGGCTACCGCGACGGCTGCCGCGTGCCGATCCCGTGGTCCGGCACCGAAGCCCCGTACGGCTTCGGCCCGGTGGCCGGCGGGCCGTCCTGGCTGCCGCAGCCCGCCGAGTGGGCCGAGCTGAGCGTCGAGGCGCAGACCGGCGACCCGTCCTCCACCCTGGAGCTCTACCGCAGCGCGCTGGCCGTCCGCCGGGCCCGGACCGACCTCGGCGCCGGCACCGGCGTCGAGTGGCTCGACGGCCCCGAGGGCACCCTCGCCTTCCGCCGCGGCTCCTTCGTCTGCACCGTGAACACCACCGGCGCACCGGTCCGGATCGCGGCCCCGGGCACGCTGCTGCTCGCCTCGGCCGAGCTCGTGGTGGACGGCGGCGAGACGGTCCTCGCTCCGGACAGCACCGGCTGGTGGGCGGTCTGACGTGGTTGCAATAGGCTCTGGGACCGTGACTACGGCGCGACTCTCAGACATCGCGGCGCAGGCGGGGGTCAGCGAAGCCACCGTCTCCCGCGTACTCAACGGCAAGGCGAACGTCTCCGCCGCCACCCGGCAGACCGTGCTGGCGGCGCTCGACGTGCTCGGATACGAGCGGCCGACCCGGCTGCGCCAGCGCAGCGCCGGGCTGATCGGGCTGATCACGCCGGAGCTGAGCAACCCGATCTTCCCCGCGCTGGCGCAGGTGATCGAGCAGGTGCTCAGCCGGCACGGCTTCACCCCGGTGCTGTGCACCCAGACCCCGGGCGGATCCACCGAGGACGAACTGGTGGAGATGCTGGTGGACCGGGGCGTGGCGGGCATCGTCTTCGTCTCCGGACTGCACGCCGACACCACCGCCGATCACGACCGCTACGCCCGGCTGTCCGGGCGCGGCGTGCCGTTCGTGCTGATCAACGGCTACAGCGAGAAGATCGACGCGCCGTTCATCTCGCCGGACGACCGGGCCGCGATGTGGATGGCCGTCCAGCACCTGGCCGAACTCGGGCACGAGCGGATCGGGCTGGCCGTCGGGCAGCGCCGGTACGTGCCGGTGCTGCGCAAGATCGAGGGCTTCACGGCGGCGCTGCGCGAGGTGCTCGGGCGCACCCGGGAGGAGGCCGAGGACCTCGTCCACCACACGCTGTTCAGCGTGGAGGGCGGGCACGCGGCGGCCGGTGCGCTGCTCGACAAGGGGTGCACGGCGATCGTCTGCGGGAGCGACATGATGGCGCTCGGGGCGATCCGGGCGGTGCGGCAGCGCGGGCTGTCGGTGCCGCAGGACGTGTCGGTGGTCGGCTTCGACGACTCGCCGCTGATCGCCTTCACCGAACCGCCGTTGACGACGATCCGGCAGCCGGTCGAGGCGATGGCCACGGCGGCGGTGGACGCGCTGCTGGAGGAGGTCGGCGGGAACGCCGTCCAGCGCGGCGAGTTCATGTTCCAGCCGGAGCTGGTCATGCGCGGTTCCACCGGGGCCTGCGCGCGCTGAGCGCCGGCCCATGGGCCAAGGGACGGGCCCCGGAGGGCAGTTGCGCTCCGGGGCCCGTCGGCGTGCCCGCGCTCGGCCGTGCCTGCGGTCGGCCGTTCCCGTGGTGGGTTGTGCCCGCGCTCGGCCGTGCCTGCGGTCGGCCGTTCCCGTGGTGGGTTGTGCCCGCGCTCGGCCGTGCCTGCGGTCGGCCGTTCCCGTGGTGGGTTGTGCCCGCGCTCGGTCGTGCCTGCGGTCGGCCGTTCCCGTGGTGGGTTGTGCCCGCGGTGGGTCGTGCCCGTGGTGGGCGTGCCCTCGGTCGGCCGTGCTCAGCCGCGCTCGTGGTCGGTGGGGCGGTTCCGGGGGAGGCGGTCGGCGTCGGAGGCGTCGCCGGTGCGGGTCTCGGTGCGGCGGCCGCGGGCCAGGTAGTCGCGCAGGACCAGTTCGACGGCGTCCTGCGGGCTCTTGGTACCGGAGAGCAGCATCGCGTCGATCGCGAGGTTCGCGTCGAGGGTGACGGTGACCTGGGCCATGTGACTCCTCCTCGGGTGCAGAGCAGCAGCATGCCCGTCGGGGCGGGCTTTCGCCACGGGGATTCACCGGATACGCCGGAACCCCCGGGGAGAGCGACCAGACTCTCCCCGGGGGTGGCGGGTGGTCAGCGTTCCGGCGGATGGCGAGGGCTGACGGGTAACAGCTGACAGATGTTGAAATCTGTCTTCTGTTATCTGAAATCCGTTCGCTGTCCGCTGTCCGCTGTCATCCGTCGGCCTACGGCGGTTCGCCGTAGGCCGCTCGGCGTTCCTCAGACCCGGCCGGCGAAGTCCGGGGCCCAGTTGGCGACGGTCTGCTCGCGGACGCCCGAGCTCGGGTTGGCGGCCTCGACGTACTTGCCGCCGCCGACGTAGATCGCGACGTGGTAGACGCCCGAGTCCTTGCCGTTGTTGGACCAGAACAGCAGGTCGCCCGGCTGCAGGCTGTCCAGCGAGACGTGGGTGCTGGCGGCGGCCTGGTCGGCGGCGACGCGCGGGACGGAGACGCCCGCGGCGCGCAGCGCGGCCTGGGTCAGGCCGGAGCAGTCCCAGCCGCCGTTGCCGGTGCCGCCGTAGACGTAGGCCTGGCCGACCTTGGACTCGGCGAAGGAGACCGCGGCGGCCATGCTGCCAGTGGCGGCCGGGGCCGGGGCCGGGGTCTGCGCCGGGGCGGACGGCTTGGCGGCCGGGGCCGGGGTCTGCGCCTGGGCGGCCGGCTTGGCGTTCACGGCGCCGCCGTTCGTGGTCTGGCCGGACTTCTGCGAGCGGTTGAACCAGGTGAAGTCCGAGCCGGACGTGGCCGAGGAGGCGGACTGGTCGGCCGAGGCCGACTGCGGGGCCTGGCCGCGGTCGTTGAACGACAGGTGCTGGCCCGGGTAGATGGTGTCCGGGCCCTCGGTCAGGGTGCCGCGGTTGAGGTCGTACAGCCGCTGCCAGCCGCCCTGGACGTTGTTCTTGTCCGCGATGGAGGACAGCCAGTCGCCCGCGACGACGGTGTAGTCGCCGCCCTGGGCCTGCTGCTGGCGCTTCTGGGCCCAGGTGCTCGTGGCCGAGTCGGTGGCGGCCTGGGCGTCGCCCTGGGCGGGCGCGGCCGGCTTGGCGGGCTTCGCGGCCGGGGCCTGGGACGGGGCCTGGGACGGGGCCTGAGCCGGGGTCTGGGAAGGCGCCGGCTTGGCGGTGGGCTTGGCGGCCGGGGCGGCCGGAGCCTGGGCCGGGGCGGCCGGCTTGGCGGCGGCCGAGGTGTCGACGGACGCCGAGGCACCGCCCTTGGTCAGGCCGGCCTGGACCGAGCAGACCGGCCAGGCGCCGGGGCCCTGCGAGGCCAGGACCTTCTCGGCGACGGCGATCTGCTGGTCCTTGGTGGCCAGGTCGGCACGCGCGGCGTAGGCGGTGCCGCCGAAGGCCGCCCAGGTGCTGGAGGTGAACTGGAGGCCGCCGTAGAAGCCGTTGCCGGTGTTGATGCTCCAGTTGCCGGTGCTCTCGCACTGGGCGACCTTGTCCCAGGTGGCGACGGAGGCGGCGGAGGCGGTGCCGGAGGTGAGGCACGGGACGGTGAGGCCGACGCCGGCGACGCCGATGGCGGCGATCACGCGACGGGTGCGGCTGGACAGGCTGGTGCCATTGGTGGGCAGCATGAGAACGCGGTCCTCTCCCACGCCTGCGAGGTGAGCTGTCGGATTCGGGCTGGAGTTGCCCGGCCGCACAAGGCGGCTTCACCCCTAGCCCTGAACCGTTCCGGGAACGGTCCGGGGCGACTTACCTGTGGGTCCCCCGCTCCTGCCGTGATGCTTTCGCACTGCCGGAAACATCCGACGGCAGGACTCGGCGTCGCGGATGAACCGGGTTCGTGTGGTCACGAACGGGGAGCACGTTAAGCAGACTTAAGTTCAAACTGCAAATAGCTGTGACGCACATCACGGTTTAGTGGGAACCGCCAAAATAGCTGGCAATCATGATCGGAAATGATCGTCTTCGGGCAATGATGTTGCGGATACCCACAACTGTCTTTGTCTCAGAAATTCCGTGACGGCGCGTCGGAGTGCGATAGGGCGCGGTTGTGAAGCCGGGGGAGCGGTCGGGATTCGAGCGCCGAAGGGTGCGCTCGCCATTTCCTTGTAAATGGCACCAGAACGGACATTCCATTCCATTGCCCGCCCGACTCCCATAACCGCCGCGACCCCGCGCGGTGCGGGAAGGCAAAGCACAGGGCCCGGAACGGCGATCCGTTCCGGGCCCTGCGTGCGCCGAAGGGCGCGGTGTCCTCGTGGGCGACTACTGCCCGGCGGGCCCCTCGGCGGCCGCGTGGGCGCCGCGGGCGCCTCCGGTGGCCCCTTCGGCCTCGGCGGCGGCCGCCGCCTCCGCCTCGGCCCGCGCCAGGTCCTCCGCGGACGGCGTGGGCAGCGCGGCCAGGTAGGTGGAGGCGATCAGCTGGCCGACGGTCGGGTACGCGCCCAGCGGCGCCGCCGACGGGCAGCCCGTCTCCTCGGCGGCCGTGGCGAGCAGCTCGGAGTCGGCCTCCGGGCCGATCACCAGCGGAGCCAGGGCCGGGCGCTGGGAGCCGGTCTCCTTGAGGTGGTTGACGGCCGCGGCGACCGAGCCGGGCACGTCGAGCGCCGCGGAGACGACGGGGACGGCCAGGCGGGCTGCGAGCAGCACACCGGTGATGCCGGCCGCGGCGGCCGCGTCCTCGCCGCCGACGGTGGTCAGGACCACGCCGTCCGCGGCGGTCGCGATGGCGAACAGCCGGGCCCGGTCGGCGCGGGCGAGGCCGGCCTCGGACAGTCGGACGTGCACGGCCTCGGCGAGCAGCGGGTGCGGGCCCAGCGCGTCGGTGACGGGGGCGCCGTACTCGGCGGCGAGCGCGTGGAGTTCGGTCAGGAAGTCGTGCGGGCCCGGCACCAGCGGCACCAGGACGGGCATCGGCAGCCCGGCCTCGGCGGTGCGGGCCAGGATCTCGGCGACGGTGCGGTCCTCGTCGCCCGCGCCCTCGGCGGACCCGCCGGAGAGGTAGCCGGCCGCGGCCTGGACGCCGTTCTGCTCGCTGCGGATGATCGAGAGCAGTTCCTCGACGACCGTGCGGGACTCGGGCCCGGCGGTCGCGGGTACGGCGAGCACCAGGGCCTGGGCGCCGGAGGGGATCTCGGGGCGCTCGGGACGACGGTGGCGCCCCCGCGCACGGGAGCCTGGAGTGCGGACGGGCAGTGGCGCGCCCGGGATGGCTGCGGTGCTCATGCCGGAGATCGTAGGACATCGGCCCGTCAGGCCCGCAGTCGGCTGCCGTGCGGGCTTCGCGCGGCCGCCGTGCGGACCCGGCGCCGACCCGGTGCGTCGTACGTACCGGTCCGGGTGGTTTGCCTACAATCCGGACATTCCTCGCCCGACTCCCGGGTGAGGGTCGGTCATTGCCTTGACGCGTCCGGTGGGGCGCCGCGTTCCGTCTGTGGCGCGTGAGATGTCTCACAGGCGGGAGCTCGTCTGACGGAGGGTCACGACGGTGCGACTCCCGGCGTCCGAAGATCAACATTCAGCGGGGGGCCGCTCACGGCCGGTTATCGGGGGGTCGGCGATTCAGTCGGCTATGTCCGTTTACGTGCCGTCAGGAGAAGGTCCCGTGAAGAGTTCGGGACCGCGGGTGAAAGGCCTCGTGCACCTGCACTGTCCCGTGCTGATGCACGTGCACTGCGGCTATCATCGCGTCAAGTGAGGCGTTGTGCCGGGCCGGTACGGGGCCGGTCCGTTCGTTCGGCGGTGCCGGGGGCGCCGCGCTGGACGACAACTCCGGAGCTCTTCGGGAGATTTCTATGCACGACTCGCAGGACACGCACGGCTCGCTCGACACCTTCAACGGGATGGCCGCGGCCGATCTCACGGGGGTGGTCTGGCAGAAGAGCCTGCACAGCAACTCCCAGGGCAACTGCGTCGAGTTCGCGGCCCTGCCGGGCGGCGATGTGGCGATGCGCAACTCGCGCTTCCCGGACGGACCGGCGCTCATCTACACCCGGGCCGAGATCGCCGCCCTGCTGCTGGGGGCCAAGGACGGGGAGTTCGACCACCTGGCGGTCTGACCGGCCGCCGTGCTTCACCATCTGGGGGCCGTCGTGGGTGCCGACACCACGACGGCCTTTGTCTTGTGCCGGCGTCCGCTCCGCCCCCGCCCGTGCGGCGGCCCGTTGCGCCCGCGCGGCGTCCGGTTCCGGTCGTGCGGCCGCCCGTTCCACTCGCCCGCGCGGCGAAAACCCGTTCCGCCGGGACGAAGCGACGACCTGCCAGGCGGGCCGCCCGTCGCCCGGGGGCGAGCCGGCGCTCTCCCGGGGTGAGCCGTCCGCCGTCCGGGGTGAGCCGTCCGCCGTCCGGGGCGAACCGTCGGTGCGACGGGGCGAGCCGTGGACGGGACCAGGTGGACGGGGTCGGGGCGTGGTCCTCCCGGGGGCTCCTCCGACCGGCCGCGCGCCGTCCGGCCCCGGCCGTCCGACCCTAGGCCGAGCGCCGGTGCCGTCCACCGACATCGACCGGTCCGCCGAGTGCGTCGAGTGCCGAACGTCCGCCGAGCTCCGGGTGCCCGTCGAGCGGGCCGTCCGCCGGCTCCGCCTCGAACAGGGCCCAGACCACCTTGCCGCTGCCCAGCGGGTGCCAGCCCCAGGAGCGGCTGAAGGACTCCACGAGGTGCAGTCCCCGGCCGGATTCGGCGACGAAGTCCGCCTCCCGGGCCACCGGGCCGATGCTGCTGGGGTCGCTCACCGCGCAGACCACCTGGGGTGCGCGGTGCACCAGGCTTATTCGGATCGGCAGCCGGCCTTCGGGCGTCGGCTGTATGGGAAAGTCGTACTCGCCCAGGGCGCCGCCCGACGGGTCGGGCCGTGCGCCGATCGCATGCCGCAGCGCGTTGGTCACGAGTTCCGAGGCCACCAGCGCGACGTCGTCGAACAGCTCCGGCAGTCCCCAGCGCTGGAGCGTGGTCCGGGCGAAGTCGCGCGCGGTTCTGACTGCTTCGAAGCGAGGAGCGAGCGTACAGGTGACCACATGGGGGTCAACCGCCAAAGCCGTACCGGTGCTCATGAAGAGCTCCTCCCATAAGGGGGCGGACACGGCTGGACCCGCCGGGGTCATGCCGGTCACCTCCGACTCGCTCGGCCGCTCGGCCGCCCCCTCGACCAGGCGCGCGCGCACTCGAACGCCCGATGGCGCGGGGGACGCCGTCGGGCCGGTGCACGGAGTCGCGCGTGGGGTCGACGCGGAGCCCGCGGGATTGCCAGGGATGTGCAGGTGCACGTGCACCATGGTGGTGTGCGCTCACTGCAGATGCAAGAGTCGATTCACGTGCAGTCGCACTATTGGCATATGCAAGCGCCGGATGCACGTGCATCCTGGTGTGCGGAGTGCAGAACTGATAGGAACATCCGTCAGTATCGGCACCGTGAGCGCTCAACTGATGGCAGACTGTGCGCTGTTTGCCCTAGGTGGAGGTTTCGACCGCATGACCACAGTTCAGCCGGGCGGCGGCTCGATGGTCCGCCGGATCCTCCTCGGCTCGCAGCTGCGTCGCCTTCGTGAGGCGCGCGGCATCACCCGCGAGGACGCGGGCTACGCGATCCGGGCTTCCGAGTCCAAGATCAGCCGCATGGAACTCGGCCGCGTCAGCTTCAAGGAGCGCGACGTCGCCGACCTGCTCAGCCTGTACGGCGTCGACGACGGGATGGAGCGGGAAGCCCTGCTCGGCCTGGTCCGCGAGGCCAACAAGTCCGGCTGGTGGCACAGCTTCAACGATGTGCTGCCGGGCTGGTTCCAGACGTACGTCGGCCTGGAGGAGGCCGCCCAGCTGATCCGCACGTACGAGGTGCAGTTCATCCCCGGCCTGCTGCAGTCCGAGGAGTACGCGCGGGCGGTTTTCGGCCAGAGTCGGCCGGTGATCAGCGAGGAGGAGGTCGAGCGGCGGGTCAGCCTCCGCCTGCGCCGCCAGAAGCTGCTGGCGGAGGGCGCCAATCCGCGCCTGTGGGCGGTCATCGACGAGGCCGCGCTGCGCAGGCCGGTCGGCGGGCCCAAGGTGATGCGCGGTCAGGTGCAGTACCTGATCGACGTCGCCGAGCAGGCCAACGTGGTGATCCAGGTCATGCCGTTCCGCTTCGGCGCGCACGCGGGCGAGTCCGGGGCGTTCACGATCCTGCGCTTCCCCGAGCAGGACCTCGCGGACGTGGTCTACCTGGAGCAGCTGACCAGCGCGCTCTACCTGGACAAGCGCGACGACGTCGACGCGTACATCCAGGTCATGGAGCGACTCTGCGTGGACAGCCTCACGCCGGAGCGCACCATAGACCTGCTCGCCTCGATCCTGAAGGAGCGCTGAGCCGCTGCCGCCCGGGGCCCGTGAGGTCCCTCCCTCGGGAGCCCCGGCAGCAGGCCGCCACTGGCAGGCCGCCCACCCGTCGTCAACCGCGGGCCGGCGGCCTTTCGCGTTCCGGGGGCCCGGCCTGCGGCGGGCGGCCCAGGTGCCAGGCGAGGTCGTAGCGGCGGAAGAGGTCGGCCCGGATCGGGGCCAGCGGGATCTCGGCGCCGGGCAGCAGCACTCCTATGCAGCCGCCCATCAGCGCGCTGCGCAGCACCGCGTGCTCGGCGACCGGGTCCGGCGCGCCCCAGTCGTCCAGTAGGCCCTGGAGGATGGCGCCGAGCTGCTGCTGCTCCGGGTCCTGGACGAAGGCGCCGGTGTCGGGGTCGAGGATCAGCGCGAGGTGGGAGCGCATCACCCGGGGGTGGTCCATCGCCAGTCCGAGGACGGTGTCGATGGCGCGGGCCAGTCGGGCCTCGGGGGAGGCGCCGGGCGCGAGTTCCGCGAGCGCGGTGGAGAGCGACTGGTGCATCATCCGGTGCGTGGCGGATTGCAGGAGCAGCCGTTTGCCGTCGAAGTAGTACGAAAGCAGGCCGCGGGCGAGCCCGGCCCGCTCGGCGATGTCGGTCAGCGTGGTGCCCGCGTAACCGCGCTGGTCAACCAGTTCGACGGTGGCCCGCATGATGCGTCGGCGGGAGCGTTGCCGCATCTCCTCATTGACCGACTCCCCGCGAGGTGCCATCGTGTCTGCTCCGAACGTTCGTTGGCTCCGGGCCAATATACTGGCGGAGCCGACAGCCGCACCGTGCGACCGTGCCCCGACGGGGCGCCGCCCGGGCGGCCGGTACCAAGACGGCCGGCTCCACCAACACGGGGGTTTGGTGGAGCCGGCGCCATTGTCCGAGAAGCCGGGGTCGGCCTCGGGCGGGGCCCAGGGATCAGCGTTCGGTCAGGACTTCGGTCCGGGCCACCGGCGACCCGACTGACGGATAATCATAATCAGGCACCGACACCGGTGCTGAATTCCGGCGCCGTCCCACCAGGGCCCCGGCCGCCGCGACCACCAGGCCGACCAGCGCGACCGCCGCGACGAACACCAGCGCCGGCCGGTAGCCGTCCAGCTGGGCCTGCGGACTGTCGCCGCCCGCGCTGCCGGCCGTGATCATCGCGGTCGCCCCGGCCAGCACCACCGCGGTGCCGACCTGGATCGCCGTGTTCACCAGGCCGGAGGCCAGGCCCTGCTCCTCGTCGGCCACCCCGTCGGTGGCCGCGATGTTCACCGAGGGGAAGGCGAGCGCGAAGCCCACGCCGAGCAGCAGCATCGAGGGCAGCACCAGCGCCACGTAGGAGCTGTGCTCGTCCAGGCGCAGGAAGAGGGCGAAGGCGCCGGTCAGGGCGAGCAGGCCGATCGGAAGCAGCCGCGCGGTGCCGAAGCGGTCCACGATCGGGCCCATGAACGGGGCCGAGAGGGCGATGAACGCTCCGGCCGGCAGCAGTCCGAGGGCCATCTGCAGGGCCGACCAGCCGAGCAGGTGCTGGAGGTAGAGCGTGACCACGAACTGGAACCCGCCGTACGCGCCGGTCATCGCGAAGGCGACCACGTTGGCCCGGGCGACCGAGCCGTTGCGGAAGATGCCGAGCCGGACCAGCGGGTGGGCGGTGCGGCTCTCGACAACCAGGAAGGCGGCGGCCAGCGCGGCGACCACGACCAGCGAGCCGAGCGTGCGCGGGCTCAGCCAGCCGGCGCCCTGCGCCTCGGTGACGGTGAACACCAGCAGCAGGACGGTCGCGGTGCCGGTGATCGCACCCAGGACGTCGTAGCCGCCCTTGGCGGGCGCCTCGGTCGGGCGGGGGAGCAGACGGACCGCGAAGACCAGGGCGAGCAGCGCCACCGGGACGGGCATCAGGAAGGTCCAGCGCCAGCCGACCGAGGTGAGCAGCCCGCTCAGCACCAGGCCGAGCGAGAAGCCGCTGGCGCCGCAGGTGGTGTAGATCGACAGCGCGCGGTTGCGGGCCGGGCCCTCGGCGAAGGTCGTGGTGATGATCGACAGTCCGGCGGGGGCGGTGAAGGCGGCGCTGACGCCCTTGAGGAAGCGGGCCGCGATCAGCAGGCCGCCGTCGTCGACCAGGCCGCCGAGCAGCGAGGCGGCGGCGAAGGCGCCCAGCGCGACCAGGAAGACCCGGCGGCGGCCGAGCAGGTCGGCGGCGCGGCCGCCGAGCAGCAGCAGGCCGCCGTAGCCGAGCACGTAACCGGAGACGACCCATTGCAGGGTCGAGGTGGACAGGTGCAGCTCGGAGCCGATGGACGGCAGGGCCACGCCCACCATCGAGACGTCCAGGGCGTCCAGGAACATGGCGGCGCAGAGCACGATCAGGGTGCCCCAGAGGCGGGGGGTCCAGTGCGGCCCGCCGGTTGACGGGGCGTCGGGGGGCGAGACGGTCGCGGTGGTCATGGGGAGGACAGTACATGCGCATGCATTCAATGCAAATGAATTAGATGTGAACGCAATAGTTTCCTCTGCACGTGCTAGGGTGGCCGCGTGGCTGAACTCGACTCCCCGGCGGAGGCCGGTCTCGTCGCGCAGTGGCGCGAGCTGCTGGCCCGGCACGCCGCGACCGCCTGCCTGCTCGATCGCGAGCTGGGCGACCGGTTCGGGCTGGGCATGAGCGAGTTCGAGGTGCTGGAGCGACTCGTGGAGGGGTGCTCGGGCGCCGACCACGCGCTACGGGTCAGCGAACTGGCCCCCACCGTCCACCTGAGTCAGAGCGCCCTGTCCCGGCTGATCGCCCGCCTGGAGAAGGCCGGCCTGGTCGTCCGGGCGATGTGCGAGAGCGACCGGCGGGGCATCATGCTCACCCTGACCGACGCCGGCCGGGAGCGGTACGAGCAGGCCAGGCCGCTCCACCGCGAGGTGCTGGACCTGACCCTCGGCGACCTGCCCGGCGGGGTCTGTCCGGGGTCGCAGCCGAGCTGACCGGGCGTCAACTCCCCTTTCCCTCAGGTTGCTTCGATCGGGTCGCTTCGACTGGGTGCTCTCGACCGGGCGCCCTCGCCCGGGGGGCGGCTCGACGTCGGCTCAGAGCAGCGAACGCAGCCCCGGACCGGCGGCCAGCAGGACGACCGCGGCGGGCGCGGCGAGGGCCGTGACGGTGAGCCGCAGCCGGTGCGGAACGGTCAGTCGCGGACGGCCCGCGAGCAGCCGGTCCACCCGCTTGGGGGACTGCGCCAGGCCGGGCGGGCAGGAGCCGAACACCCCGCGGTCCAGGTTGAGTTCGGCCAGGGCGAGGGCGGTGGTGTGCCGGCCGTGCCGACGCGCGGCCCGGTCGTCGGCCGCCAGCTCGACCAGCTCGGCCACCTGGTCCCGGAAGGCGCTGAACACGCCGACGCCGGGGAACCCGGAGGCGAGCGCCTGCGCGAACTGCTGCAGCCAGTGGTGCCGGGCCCGGACGTGGCCGCGCTCATGGCTCAGCACGGCCGCCAGCTCCCGGTGGGTCAGCTGCTGGAGGGCGCCGGTGGTGACCACCAGGCGGGAGTTCGGGCCGGGCAGCGACCATGCCTCCGGGCGGATGTTCTCCAGTACCACCAGCCGCTCCCCGCGCCTGCGGCCGGTCTCGATCGACCCGGGCAACTCAGGCGCCCTGGTGGCCAGTTGCGCGTGCCGTCGGTCGCGCAGCGCCTTTGCCGTACGGACCTCGCGGGTGAGTGCCAGCACCGTCTGCACCCCGCCCGCCGCGAGCACCGCGGCGCACAGCCGGCCCCAGCCCTCGGCGTCCTGCAGGCCGTACGCGGCCTCCACGCCGTGCGGCGCGCCGGAGAACACCAGGGCCCGCAGTTCGGGCAGGGCGGCGGAGGCGGCCAGTACCAGCCCCAGTGCGCAGCACAGCAGCACCGCGACCACGAGGCACTGCCACACCAGCAGCGCCAGCACCGGTTCGCGCTCCACCCAGCGGGCCCGGGCCAGCAGCCGGGGCACGACGGTCGAGAGCAGCAGGCCGAGCAGCAGCAGGCCGGTCAGGGCAGTCATCGCATGGGCTCCCCGAGTACGCACGGAACGCGACAACGCGCTCCCTGCCAACCTATGCGCCGACGACGCCCGGTGGAACGGCTTTCGACCGGCCAGTGACCAACGCCACGCCGAGCACGGGGCCTTGGTGCGCGGGCGGAGGGGGCACATCGGGTCACATGGTCAGGAGCATGGCGAACATGCCGATGCCCATGGTGAGTCGGCAGGCCTGCGGCAGTCCGGCGGTGCCGACCGCGAGGGTGCCGGCCGAGGTGCGCAGCAGCCGGCTGCCGGCCCGGAGGGTGTACCCGCCGAAGTAGAGGAGGAGGGCGCCGGTCAGTGGCGGGAGGCCCAGGCCAGCGGTGTGGTGGTGCGGGCCGGGGGCCGCCGCCATCGCCAGGGCCATGTACGTCATGGCGAGCGCGCCGACCGCGTGGTGCAACCGGTGGGCCCGGCCGGCCGGGGCGTGGGCGGCGGCGAGCAGGAAGGCGGTGGCGGGAAGGCCGAACAGCCCGGCCCAGACGGCGGCGGGGACGCCGGCTCCGACGACGGCCATGGCGGCCATGCCGAGCCCCATCAGTGCCTCGGCGGCGTCCGACTCCCGGGCGAGCGGGCGGTGGGCGCCGGCCGGGGCGCAGGGGGAGTGCCGCAGGCGGGTGAGACAGGAGGCGCCGGCCGCGGCGGTGAGGAGGGCGAGGAGCCAGTTGACCAGGGTGGGTCCGTGCAACGGCGGCCTCCCGGGGCGGCGGGCGACGGAGTCCGGCGAACGGTGAGCAGCGAACAGCGAACAGCGAACAGCGGACAACAAACAGATGTCAGCGAACAGATGATGAAATCTGTCAGCTGTCATCTGTCGGTTGTCATCCGCACCCCGTTGCCTGCCATCCGTTCGCCGGCCCCGTACGCGGTGACGGTCGTCCGCTCCACGATCACGGCTCCCGACCGGGCCTGGCCAGGGCGCGTACGGGCGCGCGCAGGGGCGTACGGGGGTGCCGCTCGGGGTGAACGCCCCGGCCGCACACCGGTCGGAGGGCCTCGCCGGACTCAGCCCTGGAGCCGCCCCGAGGCGACCACCCGGCTGAGGAACTGCCGGGTCCGCTCCTCCCTCGGCTCGCCGAACACCTGCTCCGGCGGTCCCTGTTCGAGCACCACCCCGCCGTCCAGGAAGCAGACCTGGTCGGCGACCTCGCGCGCGAAGCCCATCTCGTGGGTGGAGATGACCATCGTCATCCCCTGCTCCTTGAGGTCCCGCACCACCGAGAGCACCTCGCCGACCAGCACCGGGTCGAGCGCCGCAGTGATCTCGTCCAGCAGCAGCAGGCGGGGCCCGGTGGCCAGCGCCCGTACGATCGCGACGCGCTGCTGCTGCCCGCCGGAGAGCCGGTCCGGGTACTCCCCGGCCTTGGCCGCCAGCCCGAGCCGTTCGAGCAGTTCCAGCGCCCGCGCCTGCGCCTCGGCCCGTCCGACCCCGTGCACCCGGCGCGGGGCGAGCGTGATGTTCTCCAGCACCGTCATGTGCGGGAACAGGTTGTACGACTGGAACACCACCCCGATCCGGCGCCGCACGGCGTCCTCGTCCGCGCGCGGGTCGGTGATCTCCTCGCCGTCCAGGAAGACCGCGCCGTCGTCGATGCCCTCCAGGAGGTTGACGCACCGCATCAGGGTGGACTTCCCGGAGCCGGAGGCCCCGATCAGCGCCGTCACCGAGTGCTCGGGCACGGCGAGGTCCACGTCGCGCAGCACCACCTGGGCGCCGAAGGCCTTGCGCACCGAGTCCAGCCGGAGCACCTCCGCCGTCACACCGCACCTCCCTGGAACTGCCGACGGTTCATCCGCGTGGTCAGCCAGTCGGCGAACCGGGTCAGCGGAATGGTCAGCACGATGAACACCAGCCCCGCGAGCAGGTACGGCGTGAAGTTGAAGGACCGGGCCGCGATGATCTTCGCCGCGTACACCGCGTCGATCGCGCCGCCGATCGAGACCAGCCCGGTGTCCTTCTGCAGGCTCACCAGGTTGTTGAGCAGAGGCGGCACCACGCGCCGGACGGCCTGCGGCAGCACCACGTACCGCATCGCCTGCGCGTTGGTGAGCCCCAGCGACCGGGCGGCGGCGCGCTGGCTCGGGTGGACGGACTCGATGCCCGCGCGGAACACCTCCGACACGTACGCCGAGTACGTCAGGACCAGCGCGGCCCCGCCCAGCAGCAGCGGATCGGTGGTCACCCCGCTCAGCCGCAGCGCCGGCACCCCGGTGATCATCACCAGCAGGCAGATGATCATGGGCAGCCCGAGGAAGAAGTCCACGTACGCGGTGGCGAGCAGCCGCACCGGCAGGAACACCGGTCCGCGCAGCGTCCGCAGCACCGCGAGCAGCAGGCCGAACACCATGATCAGCACCCCGCAGCCGAGCATCAGCTCCAGGTTGAGCCGCAGCCCCTTCAGCACCTCGGGCAGCGCCTGGCGGGCGTAGTCGAGGTTGAAGAAGGTCCGCCGAGTCACCTCCCAGCCGGGGGAGTTGACGATCAGCAGGTAGAGCACGACCGCTGTCGCCAGGGTCGACGCGGCGGCGATCAGCGCGGAGCGGCGGGCCCGGGCCCGCCGGTACGCCTCGTGCGCGAGGCGCCGCTCGGACGGGCGGTAGCCGTCGTCCCCGTCCGCGGCCTTGGCGAGCACCGCCGAACCGACCACCGATTCGGCCGCGGTGCCGGCCGCGACCGCCGTGCCGGCCGAGACCGTCGTGCGGGCCGCGACCGCCGGGCGGGCCGCCGACGCCGCTTCGCCCGTCGCCTCCCCGCCCGTGCCGGGGCTCAGGTCAGCGCTCACTTCAGCACCGGCGCGGCGACGGCGTCGGAGAGCCACTGCTTCTCCAGCTTCGCCAGCGTGCCGTCCGCGCGCAGCGCGTCCACCGCCTGCGACACGCAGCCGGTCAGCTTGGAGCCCTTGTCCAGCACCAGGCCGAACTGCTCGCCCTGCGAGGCGGTCTCGAACTGGCCGACCACCTGGGCCTCCGGAACCTCGGCGCCGGTGATGTAGAAGGCGGTCGGCAGGTCCACCACCAGCGCCTCGACCTGGCCGTTCTTCAGCGCGGCCTTGGCGAGGTCGTTGGAGTCGAAGACGGCGGGCTGGGTGCTCGGCTTGATGGTGTTGGTGATGGTGTCCAGGCTGGTGGTACCGACCTGTGCGCCGAGCTTGGCGCCCTTGAGGTCGGCAATGCTCTTCGCGCCCGCGGCCTTGGAGTTCTTCAGCGCGATGACGGCCTGCCGCACGTCGTAGTAGCCGGAGGAGAAGTCCACCGCCTGCTTGCGCTCGTCGCTGATGGACACCTGGTTGATGTCGATGTCGAAGTCCTTGGCGCCGGGCGAGGTCGCCTTGCCGAACGGTGCGACCACCCAGCTGACCTTGTCCTTCGGGTAGCCCAGCTTCTCCGCGACCGCGTACGCCACGGCCGACTCGAAGCCCTTGCCGTTCTCCGGCTTGTCGTCGGAGAACCAGGGGTCGTACGCGGGCTTGTCGGTGCCGACGGTCAGCGTCCCGGCGGTGCGCGTCGCCAGCGCCCCCGGCGCGCAGCCCGCGGACGTACCGGCCGCGCCCGGGGTGCCGGAGGCGGCGTCCGACTTCGAGTCCTGGGGCGCGCACGCGCTCAGCGCGGCCGCTGCGGCGACCAGCGCGGCGAGGGACAGTACGGCGGAGGGCTTGCGAGGGGTCATGGCGGGGCTCCAGAGGAAGGACCGTGCGGGGCAACAGGGAGTGGGGACGGCGGGCGGGAGGGCGCGGCGGCGGGCGGGAGGGGCGGCGGGGTGGGCCGGGGCCCGGCGGGTCACTTCCCTCCGGTGGCGGCGCCGGAACACACACGGCATGGTCGGCGTACGGGCCCACGTCCGGAGTGCCCCCTCCGAAGCGCGTCCGAAGCGGCCGGGTCGGCGGCGGGACAGCGGTCGGGCGGTGGCCGGATCAACAACAGCGGCAACGGCGACAGCACAGCACACGCGCGCGACAGCGACAGCGGACGTGCCGACGGGAGGGCAGCCGGTTCGGGCTGTCGTGGCGTTCGGCCACCGTGATCACCGCCGGGAACATGCCGGGAGGTTCGCATCAGAACGGCGCATCTGTCCAGAACATCCAGATCACTGTCCACATGCCGGACAACGGGCCCGCCGGTACGGGTTTTCGGGCCGAAGCGGCGGTACGCAGCAGCTTTGCCCGTCCGGGCCCCCTTGAACAGGAGAACCTTTCGTACTTATGGTGTCCACGTTGAAATAACTCCTGTCGAAGTGAGTCCCCGATGCAGAATCTTTCGCCAAGGCTCGCTGCGGCGGCCGACGCCCCGGTCTCGACCCTCGCCGGCCACCCGGCCTGGCTGCGCCTGAAGGAGGCCGTCGAGACGCTGCGCCCGCTGCAGTCCAAGGACGGTTCGATCGACCTGGGCGCCGTCCAGCGGCACACCGTCGACCCGCTGGTGGCCGTGGTCCGCGCCGCCGTCGAGGAGCTCGCCCCGAACTTCCCGCACGACGCCGCCTACCTGGCCGCCGTCGACGCCGACCTCGCGAAGTGGGCCGACACCGGCTACCGGGAGCCCGACTTCCTGGACTCGCTGCTCGCCTTCCAGCCCGCCGACCAGCGCGAGGACGGCCTGGAGCACCTGGTCGTCTTCCCGATGTACACCCAGAACGGCAACCCGGACCGCAACCTGGAAGCCGTCCTGCTGAGCGTCGTGTGGCCCGACTGGCTGGCCGAGCTGGAGCGCACCCGCTTCGACAACCCGATGTTCGTGCCGATCACCTTCACGGACTTCACCGCCGGCTACGACACCAACTCCGCCGTGCTCTTCCCCGAGACGGTGTCCGTGCGCAAGGCGCCGGAACGTTTCACCTGGGGCGGTATCTTCTGCGACCGCGAGGCCGCCCGCTTCCGCGCCGTCACCACCAGCGCCGTCCAGCAGCTCGGCCTGGAGATCCCGGCCGACGCCGAGGGCCTGCTCCAGGACCAGCAGCGCGCGCAGGAGACCTTCGTCCTGTGGGACCTGGTCCACGACCGCACCCACAGCCACGGCGACCTGCCGTTCGACCCCTTCATGATCAAGCAGCGCAGCCCGTTCTGGATGTACGGCCTGGAGGAGCTCCGCTGCGACCTCACCACCTTCAAGGAGGCGGTGAAACTGGAGACCGAGGGCAACCCGCACGCCCGCGACGTCCAGTACGCGGTCCTCTTCGACCGCCTGTTCCGCTTCCCGGTCAGCGGTGACCGGGTGCGCAACTACGACGGCCTCGGCGGCCAGCTGCTCTTCGCCTACCTGCACAAGCACGACGCGCTGCGCTGGCGGGACAACCGCCTCAGCATCGACTGGGAGCGGGCCCCGAAGGTCACCAACGAGCTCTGCGCCGAGATCGAGACCCTCTACCGCGACGGCATCGACCGGCCGAAGCCGGCCCACTGGATCGCCGCCTACGAGCTGGTCTCCCGCTACCTCACCCCGCACCCCGCCTCGACCTGGGCGAAGGGCTCCGAGGCCCTGCCGCTCGACATCACCGATGGCAAGGCCCTCAACAAGGCCCTGTGCGACGCCGTGCTCCCGGACGAGTTCCCGCTGAGCATGTTCTACGAGGCCCTCAGCAAGAAGCTGAGCGGCGTCATCGCCTCCACCACCGGCATCACCGGCAACGGCATCCAGGGAGTCGCAGCGTGACCACCTCCACCAACGCCCCGCTGGCCGGCAAGGTCATCGCCGTCGCCGGAGCCAGCGGCCCGGCCGGACGCGCGGTGCTGCGCCGCCTCGCCGCCGGCGGTGCCACCGTGATCGGCGCCGACATCGACCCCCAGCGCCTGGAGTCCGCCCTGGACGCCACCCGGGTGGCGGTGCGCGGAGCCAAGGTCAGCGGCCAGGTGATCGACCTGCTCGACCCGCAGGAGGTCCACGACTGGGCCGACCACCTGGAGTCCGAGCACGGCCACGTCGACGGCCTCTTCCACCTGGTCGGCGGCTGGCGCGGCAGCAAGACCTTCTTCGACAGCCGGCTCGACGACTGGGACTTCCTGCACGACACCGTCGTGCGCACCCTCCAGCACACCTCGCTGGCCTTCCAGCCCGCGCTGGTCCGCAGCCCCGCCGGCCGCTACGCGATGATCTCCGCCGCCGCCGCGCACAAGCCCACCGCCGGCGGCGCCGCCTACGCGGCCGCCAAGGCCGCCACCGAGGCGTGGACCCTCGCCATGGCCGACTCCTTCAAGAAGGAGACGACCGACCCGGACGGCGAGCCCACCGCGGCGGCTGCGATCCTGGTCATCAAGGCGCTGGTCAGCCCCGAGATGCGGGCCGAGAAGCCGGAGGCGAAGTTCGCCGGTTTCACCGACACAGCCGACCTCGCCGAGCACCTCGCGGGCCTCTGGGACCGCCCCGCAGCAGAACTGAACGGACAGCACCTGTGGCTGACAACCCGATGACCGACTCCACCCGTACGGACGCGGTACGGCGGCACGACCCCGCCGTCCGCAGCTTCGCCAGCGACAACTACGCCGGCGTGCACCCGGAGGTCCTCGCCTCGATCGCCCTCGCCAACGACGGTCACCAGATCGCCTACGGCGAGGACGAGTACACGGTCCACCTCCAGGAGGTCTTCCGCCGCCACTTCGGCGAGAAGGCCCAGGCCTACCCCGTCTTCAACGGGACCGGCGCCAACGTGGTCGCCCTCCAGGCGCTCCTGCCGCGCTGGGGCGCGGTGGTCTGCGCCGAGACCGCCCACATCCACGTGGACGAGGGCGGTGCCCCGGAGAAGTCCGGCGGCATCAAGCTGCTCACCGTCCCCACCCCGGACGGCAAGCTCACCCCCGAACTGCTGGACCAGCAGGCCTGGGGCTTCGGTGACGAGCACCGCGCGCAGCCGCTCGCGGTCTCCATCACCCAGAGCACCGAGCTCGGCACCCTCTACACGGCCGACGAGATCCGCGCGATCACCGAGCACGCCCACCAGCTGGGCATGCTCGTCCACCTCGACGGCTCGCGGCTGGCGAACGCCGCCGCCTCGCTCGGCCTGCCGCTGCGCGCCTTCACCACCGACGTGGGCGTCGACGTGCTGTCCTTCGGCGGGACGAAGAACGGCCTTATGCTCGGCGAGGTCGTGGTGGTGCTGAACCCGGAGCGGGTGCGCAACATCCAGTTCCTGCGCAAGACCTCGATGCAGCTGGCCTCGAAGATGCGCTTCGTCTCGGTCCAGTTCGAGGCGCTGCTCTCCGGCGACCTCTACCTGCGCAACGCCGGCCACGCCAATGCGATGGCCCGCCGGCTGGAGGCCGCGGTCCGCAAGATCGACGGCATCGAGGTGGTCCGCCCGGTCCAGGCGAACGCGGTGTTCGCGATCCTTCCGCGCGAGGTGAGCGAGCGGCTGCAGAAGCGCTACCGCTTCTACTTCTGGAACGAGCACACCGGCGAGGTGCGCTGGATGTGCGCCTTCGACACCACGGAGACGGACGTCGACACCTTCGCGGCGGCCATCGCCGAGGAGATGAGCCACGCCTGACGGCGCTTGAGCATCGGATCGTCCCGTCCTGCGACAGCAGGGCGGGACGATTTGCATGTGGCGGTCCCGTCCCCGTACAGTTCCGGAGTCGCCGCGGGAGACCGGGGCGGCAAAGCGGAAAGCAAATCCGATGAATGAAACTCCGGAAAACGGAGCGGAAAACATCTGATACGCTTGAAACACGAAAGAACGAAGCCCGGAGGGTCCGCTGGAAGGCGGTCCGAAGGAAGCGTCCGTTCCTTGAGAACTCAACAGCGTGCCAAAAGTCAAC